>JAIQGA010000336.1 GCA_020072925.1 Terriglobia bacterium
GGCGTAGTGTTGCTTCTTATCGGCATAACCAACCTTGCGACCTGGCTCGCCAAACTCTTCACCCTGCCGATTGTGCGGGGAATCCAGTTGGGACTGGGTTTGCTGCTCGTGCGCGAGGGGGTGCGGTTGATGCTGGGAGCGAAATCAAACCTCGTCCTGGCCGGAGGCGCGGGGCTGCCGGCCTGGAGTATCGCGCTGGGCGGCGCGGCAGTGCTGGCGCTCTTCCAGTCCTCGCGACGCTTTCCGGCCGCGCTGGTTCTGCTGGTGGCGGGCGTTGCGCTGGGCGTCCTGGCGCGTTGGGGAAAACTGCCGGCGCTCGCCTGGGGGCCGTTGCCGATCGAGATTCTCCACCCCCGACTCGCCGAATTCTGGCGCGTCCTGCCGTTGCTCGTCGTCCCGCAATTCGCGCTGACGTTCGGAAACTCCATCGTCGCCACAGAAAATACCGCGCAAATCCTCTATGGCGCGCAGGCCCGCCGCGTCACCGTGCGCGGCCTGAGCCTGAGCATCGGGGTGGTCAACCTCGTGAGCGGGATGATTCAAGGCTCGCCCTTGTGCCACGGTTCCGGCGGCGTCACCGCGCATTATCAGTTTGGCGCGCGTACGCCCAGGTCGAGCTACATCATCGGCGCCGTGTGCGTGCTCCTGGGGCTGTTCGGGAAGACCGCGGTCGGCTTCCTGGGCCTGATTCCCCTGGCGGTCCTCGGCGTCTTTCTGGTTTACGTGGGCGTTCAGCACGCCGCTTATCTGCGCGACATCGTAAAGCGCGCTCCGCTGCTCCTCATCGCCATCTGCGTCGGCGTCGTTTCGCTTCTGACCACCAACCTCATGTGGGGATTCCTGGTGGGATTCTTCCTGCAAGGGATTCTGCTGGTCGTCGATAAGACCAGAACCAAGACCGCGCGCGCCGCGAACCCATAGGATTGCGCTGTCGACAGGTTTGCGAGATCTCAGTTGTCCATCCCTCTTGACTTGCTACACGACTTGTATTACAAACGTATACATGAACAACAAGATTCCCGCAAAGGCCGGAACGATCATCCTTACAGTACGCATTCCCATCAATTTGAAGAGGAGATTGGACGGACTGGCGGGGCTGAAAGCCGCTAACCGTTCCCGGTTGGCTGTAGAGGCCTTGCAGACTTACGTTGACGAGCAGGAATCGCAACTCGCCAAAATTGACCAGGGTCTGCGCGATGCTGACGCGGGACGCGTGGTTCCCCACGCGGAAGTCAAACGCTACCTCCAGTCATGGGGTCGCAAGCGGACATTGCCTCCACCCATATGGAAATCGTCTGGACCAAACAGGCGGTCACGGACTTAACTGAAATCGAGCAGTATATCCAAGAGGACCGGCCGGTGGCGGCCCGCCGCGTGGCGGCACACCTGCGGAGTAGCGTTGAACACCTCGCTGAATTTCCAGACTTGGGCAGGCAGGGACGCAGGCCAGGCACGCGGGAACTTGTCAACCCGCCTTACGTCATTACCTATCGCGTGCGCGGAAAGCGCCTTGAGATCCTGAGTGTTTGGCATGGGCGCCGCAGGCAGTAATGGCATCGAGGGTGCTTTTTCACCGCGCGGTCCAGCCGCCATCGATGAGCAGGGTGTGGCCGGTGATCAGCGAGGCGGCCGATGAAGCGAGAAAGACCACCGCCCCGGCGACCTCCATGGGCTCGCCAATGCGGTGCAACGCCGCGATGCGCTCCACGGTATCCTCGCGGAAAGCCGGGTCCGCGAGCGCCGCTTCCGTGCCAGGCGTGGCAATAAACGTTGGCGCGACGGCATTCACGCGGATGTTGTATTTCCCCCATTCCACCGCCAAGCATTTGGTGAGCTGTGCGATGGCGGCTTTGCTGGCGCAGTAAACGGATTCCGTGGGCAGCGCCACAAACCCCGCCTGCGAACTCATGTTGATGATGCAGCCGCGCTTCTGGCGAATCATCACGCGCCCCGCCGCCTGGCTCGCGAAAAACGTCCCCTTCAGGTTCTTGGTCAGCGTCTCGTCAAATTCAGCTTCTGGCACGTTTTCGGCGAGATTGTTGAACCCTCCTCCCGCATTGTTCACGAGAATATCCAATCGTCCGAAACGCCCCAGCGTGTTTTCTACGGCGCGGAAAATCTGGTCCAGGTGGGTCACGTCCATTTGCAGAGGAAGCGCCTGGCGGCCCAGCGCCTCGATTTTCCGCGCCAAGTCGCCTCCCGTACCGGCATCGCGCAAACCCAGAGCAATATCCGCCCCGGCGTGAGCGAGCGCCAGCGAGATCGCCCGCCCCAACCCACGCGCCGCGCCCGTCACCAGAGCCACTTGGCCCGTCAAGTCATATCGTGGCAAAGCATCCATCGGACCTCCTTTATGAAAACCGCGTGCGTTTCCACAAGAGCGCGCCACAGCCGACGAGCAGAGCCATCATCCCAGCGAGGAGCACGACCATCCATGGAACACTCATCGCGATGGGCGGGCGGACTGTGCCGCGCGCGAGCCAGACGAAGATCAGCACCGCCGCCAGGACAATCGGGATATCCCACCAGCGCCGCGAACGAGTTTGGCCCGCCAGCGGATCTTGCCCCGCCAGCGAAGCAGCCAGTTGCTGCGAGTCGAGGCCATAGCGCTGGCACTCCCGCGCCACAGCCTTTTGCCACTCCACCTGTTCGCTTGCCGGAGCGACGGCGGCGCTGATGGCGATGGCCCCGGCGATCATGACCCCCGAGCCCGCTACGATCAGCGCTTGTACCTCCCGCCCGCGCCCCGCCAGTTCACCAAAGACCAACGCGCCCCAGGCCAGGCCCCAGAGTTGGTTGGTATTCGAGAGCGGAATGCCGCGGCCGATGCCGATATACTTGGCCGCGTATTGCTGGAACAAGTCGCCGAGCACCCAACAGAATCCGCCCAGGAAGAGCCAGAAGAGAGCGGGACGCGCGCGGGTGACCTCCGCGGCGAGCGGCGCGAACCCGCCGTGAAATGCCAGCGCCAGCGCCGACATGGTGATGAGTTCGCCCACGGTGAATACAGTGACGAAGGAAAGCGGGTTCATGCCGCTCAGATAAGCCTTGCGATAGGGAATATACATCGTTCCCCAGAGCAGCCCCGCCCCGAGCGCGGCCGCAATGCCTGCCGCGGCGCGCTGCGGCGATTCCGCCGTATGGGCCGCGGTGGCGTACGCCAGGAAGCAAGCTCCGGCCACGATGGCGAGCGCGCCACCCAGGACCTTCGCCCAAGTATTCCATCCCGCCCCGCGTAACTCGTGAAAAAGCAGCCAGCCCCAGAAGAGACCCACCAGGCTGTTCGTGTTCCACAGTGGGAAGGCGACGGAGAGGCCGACGTCGCGAATCGCAAATACGGTCAGCGTGTTGGCGACTGCCCAGAGCGAACCCGCGAGAATTGCCCAGACCAACAGGTGCGGCTTGGCGCGCAGGTCGAGGAAGACGTAGCCCGTGCCTTTCATAAGCGTGGGCAACGTCCACCGCGCCACGAATACACCAGCGACCATGGCCAGCGAGATGAGGAAAGGCGAGAGCCCGAGCGTTACGAGCTTGGTGGGCGCTTCCGCCGCTCCCAGCCACGCACCCGCCGCCAGGCCTGACATCACACCGACCACATGCAGCGCTCGCGCGTCAGGTTGCTCCCGAATTACGCCGGAGTTACCCAGAGGTGCTCTCCTCAGCGAAAGTAAATCAGAAGCAGGATTCCCGCCGCCAGCACCACGACCGGCGCCCAGAATTGCGCGTCGGTGAATATAGCCTTGAGTACTGACCTGTTCGAACGGTTCATTATCTTCAACCTGTTTCCTGAACCACAAGTAAGGTGCTATTTCTTCTCAGGCGTCGTTGCCACTCCCTTCACTACGCGGAGGCCCACATACTCCGCCGCGGGCTGCGGGCCACGCGTTTTGGGGTCGGCCGGCCGGTCCGCGCTGCCGCCCAGCGCCTTGCCGTAGCCGTCCTTGTCCACACTCCACTCGGCCACGTTTCCACCCAGGTCGAACACGAGTGCATCTTCACTCGCGCTCCGGAAACTCCCCACTTCTTTGAGGAGCGGTGCATTGCCCGCCAATTCGCCGATTTTGGCCTGGAGGCGCGCGGCGTCATCGGGGTTCGGTTTATAGCCTGCCCAGTAGTCGAGCGTGTTCTCCGTCCCTTTCGCGGTTTTGTAGACCGGGTCCATTTCCGCCTGGTTGCCCAGGCGGTATGTATCGCCGGTCACTTTGCTGAGCCACGCGCAATACGCTTGCGCTTGATCCAACGTGACGCCGTTGGCGGGATAATTCTCGGTGCCGGGCGCGACCTGATAATGAGGGTCGAAGGCCGCAAGCTGCGCGCGCGTCACCTCGAAGCGACCGAGTTCCATCCCCAGGTAGGGAACCGTTTCAGGGATCAGGGTCGATTTCACCTCGAGGCCGTACCGCAACCCGACTCGCCGGATGTGTTGCCGCTTCAATTGCTCGGCCAGGGGAGAATCGTCGTGCAAGGCCTCGTTCTTCTCCGTTCCCGGCTTGAACAGGTACTTATCAAACCACGCAAGTTCTTCTTCCACTTTGCGTCGTCGATGCGAGATCTTGTGCGGGCCGTGCGGTTCGCCCGGGAACGTGATGAATCGCACGGGCGGTTGGCCGAGTTGCTGGAGCGTGCGGAAGGCTTCCCAGCCCTGGCTGGGAGGCACGATAGGGTCTTCCGTCCCGAAAAAAATCAGCGTGGGCGTGCGAAGGTTCTTCAACTGGAACAAGGGCGATTTGCGGAGGTAGAGCTCGGGGTCGTCGATCGGCGCTTTGCCGAAGTAGTAGTTATCGAAGGAAGCGCCGAATTCCGAATTGGCCCAATCGCTGACATACTCGACGTCGCCCGCCCCCGCCGCGGCCACCTTGTACCGTGGGCTGTCTAGGATCACCCCCCAAGTCAGGATGGCGCCATTCGACCAGCCCAGCACTCCCAATCGCTCGGGATCGACCAGGCCGCGAGCAATCAGGGAATCCACGCCACGCTCGCTGTCAGGCACTTCCAAGTCGTAGTACTTCCCCCCACCGATCGACTCCGCCCACTTCAGGCCGTAGTTGCCGCTGCCATGGTAGTTCGGGCGCAGCACAAACGCGCCGCGTTGTGTGTAGAGGTTGACCGGATAGCTCCACCCCTGGTCCCAGAGATCCATGTCCGCGGCGAGCGGGCCGCCGTGAATCATCAGGACCAGAGAGTATTTCTTACCTGCCTGGTATTCCTGCGGGTAATAGAGAATTCCCTCGACTTCCTCGTCGTGCCAACCCTTCCAGCGGACCACTTCTGATTTGGCCGCGACTTTCTTCTGGAAGCTGGGATTCAAATCCGTAAGTTGGACAGGATTTGTGATCGTATTTCCTTCGAGCGTGGCGCGATACCACTGCTCGGGGCGGCTGGCGGCGCTGCTGTTGTAAACCAGGGATTTTCCGTCCTTGCCGATTTCCAGCGCGAAGAGATGTCCGGCGTGCTCGCCCTCGATCCAGGCGCGCGTCCAGCGGTCGCCCTGGCGCGTGTAGCGCGCCGGCTTGAAGCGCGGGCCGTCCGCAAGCAGCGCGACGAAGCCGTCGCTCGTGAGGGAGTAAGGTATGGTTTCGACCCCGAGTTCGTTCTCCCAGCCGAGATCAACCTTCGTCGTTTTGTCCTGAGCCAGGTCGTAGCAGTAAAGTCGGAGTACGTAGGCAGTGAGGTAGACCGGGTGCGTCGAATAAGGAGAGACCGCGTAGAAGGCGGTGCTGTCGGCGCTCCAGTGAATCTCGGTGGGAAGGACTTTGCCGTCCGCAAAAAGCTGCTTGCCACGGCCGGTCGCAAGGTCGTAGAGAAACGTTACGGGCTTCACCTTCTGGTCGAATTCGTAACTCAGGCTGCGCTGGTGCACCACGACCGCCTTGCGCCCGTCCGGCGAGACGACGACGTTCTGAATCCAGTCATCGTTGGTGGTCAGCCGCGTCACCGCCTGCGTTTGGACATTGAGCTTGAAGAGCCGCACGGGCGGCGTGTGCGCGGCATCGTCGATGGTGCGCGAGTCGTCCTTGTGCTCTTTCAGGTCGCGTTCGTAAAGGCTGGGGTCTTCCTCGGCAGCGATCAGAAGATTCTGCGCATCGATCCAATCGAAATCTTTGACGGCGCGCTCCGAGCGCGTCAGCGGCCACGGCTCCCCGCCAAACGGATTGATCAACCAGAGCTGCGTTTTCGAAAGCTCGCCGGCTGGCGGGCCC
>JAIQGA010000337.1 GCA_020072925.1 Terriglobia bacterium
AGTAGCAGCACCCCACCGCCGACGTCCACGACAACGGGCACGGTGACTACCACTCTTTCCGACCCGTCCATTTGTTCGCCACCCAACGGACCGTTTACAGACGTTTGGGTGACCATCACGAAGGTTACGGCACATATCAACGGCGACGCTGGGCCCAATGACGCTGGTTGGGTGACCCTGGTGGATATGACCAGCGCGCCGAAGCAGATAGAATTGTTCAGCTTGGCGCAGACCAGCCTGACGTGCGTGCTCCAGACACTGGGGTCCACGACGGGCCTGCCGCCTGGGAATTATCAGCAAATCCGCGTGTATCTCCTGGCCAACGATAATCCCGTTTCGGGAAACGCCTGCGCCTCGGTGAACGCGAACAATTGCGTCGAAGTCAACGGTACTCTTAAGCCGATGCTCCTGAGCAGCGAGGCGCAGACCGGCATCAAGATTCCATCCGGCCAGATTACCAGCGGCGGCGTCAGCCTCCAGGCCAATCAATCGGCGGACATCGACATCAACTTCATGGCCTGCGAATCGCTGGTGATGCAGGGCAACGGTAATGTCCGCTTGAAGCCCGTCCTGCACGCCGGCGAGGTTACGCTCAACACCAGTACTCTGGCGGGGAAGGCGGTGGACTCCGTTTCAGGCAACGCCATCCCCAATGCCCTCGTTTTGCTGGAGCAGGTGCCCTCCGGCGCCAACCCGCCGATCGAGGCGGTTAAATACACGGCGACCGCCGATTCGGGTGGCAATTTCTTCTTCTGCAACCTCGCGCCGGGTCCGTACGATGTGGTTATCGCCGCCACCACCTGGGATGGCACCACGGGCGTGACCTACAACCCGACGGTTACCCTGCAAGTCCCCCTGGGAAGCAATCTGGGCAGCGTGAAGCTTACGCCGGAAACACCTGTGACGGGCTCAGTCCTGAGTCCCCCGGCGACCGTCAGCGGGCAGATTACGACCACTGCCGCCACTGGGGCCACTCCGGCCTCGACGGATAACACCGCCGCAGTCGTGAGCCTGACGGCGCTCCAGAGTACCGGCGGCGGCACGCCCGTGCTCGTCGTGGTGCCGATCTTCTCTTCCACGCCGGCTCCTCCCAACGTTACCACGGTCGCGGGCACCACGAGCGCGCCTTGCCCAAGCGGCACCGATTGCGCTAATTACTCTTTGGACTTGCCCGGCAGCAACCCGGTGGTTGGGACGTTCTCCTCGACCGGAACCACTTACGGCCCACCGGCAGCGAGCCCGGCGATCTTTTGGATCCTTGCCACCGCCTTGACGCCAGGGAGTCCCAGCGCGCCTGGTGTGGCGGACTGCACTCCTCCGGCCTTGCCGGCAACGTTTGACAGCACGACCCAGGTTCCCCTGAACCCCGGAACCAGCAACCCCGCCCACAATATCGCCTTCACGGGCTGCACGTCCGGACTGTAGATACAAGCGTTTGCGCCTCGGGCCCGGTGGTTAGTGCCATCGGGCCCAGGCACATCGGACTTCGAGTCCCTTCCTGACCTCCCCTGCGATTTGGCCCTTCCTGTTTTGCCCGCTAACTGGCACAAGATTTGCTGTCGCTCGTTTGGGAAGCCAAGCTTCGCTCAGCGAAAAGATGTCTGACTTCCCTTGGGGGTGAAGGAAATGGCCACCTATATCATCATGGGTTCAACCTGGGCGGTTATTACCATCGCTTTCTGTGCGCTTCTCATCTATCGATCCCGCCTTACAAAGCAAGAATCGGATTGGATACCGCTCACCGATGATGCCCAAGAGGACCGGGCTATCCAATCGCAGACCATTATCGAGATGAAGACGCGCAGGTTGACCGTGCCCATCCGCGCGCTGGGGGTTCTCTCGATCGTTATGCTGCTGGTTATGCTGGGGTATTGGCTCTACATGGGAATCATGACGCCGCCACCCCCTCCAGAATAGCTCGGAAGGTCTTGGGGCAGCGGGGCGGAAGCCGTCAGGATGGGGTCGACTAACCTTGCAGATGGCGGGCGGTTTCCAAGCGCGCCAAAGCGCGGCGTAGCGCTTCATGGGCGCGTTCCATGTCAATCTGCGGGTCGGCAAAGCGCTTCAAGCGATCTTCGGCGCGCTGCTTAGCGCGCTCAGCGCGCTCGACGTCAATCTCTTCGGCGCGTTCGGCGGTTTGCACCAGCACGATGACGCGGTCCGGCAGGACCTCCGCAAACCCCCAGGTGACGCATACCCCGTGCGGAAGCCCGTCGCGCATGTACGTGAGCTTGCCCGGCGCGAGCTCAGTCAGCAGCGGTGCGTGCCCCGGCAAGATCCCCAGGTAGCCGGTCTTACCGGGAAGAGTGACGCCGCTGACCGAATCGTGCGCCACGAGGTGGTCGGGGGTGACGATGTCGAGGCGAATTTCTGTTGCGATTACGTCGGCCATAAATAGAAGTTGAAAGTCGAAAGTTGAAAGTCGAAAGAACGTTCAAGAGTTCAAGAGTTGAAAAGTCGAAGGGAGATACCGGTTTGAACTCTTCGACTCTTTAACTCTTCGACTCTTCAACTATTCAACCTTCCACTGTCGAAGGATTTTCAAGCTACTGTTTTCAGCTTCTCCGCCTTCTCCAGGGCTTCCTCGATGGTCCCCACCATATAGAACGCCTGTTCGGGGATGTCGTCGTGTTTGCCGTCGACCAGTTCCTTGAAGCCGCGAATGGTGTCCTCGAGCTTCACGTAGCGGCCTTCGAGGCCGGTAAACTGTTGCGCGACGAAGAACGGCTGCGAAAGGAAGCGCTGAATCTTGCGCGCCCTTGCCACGGTGAGCTTGTCCTCTTCAGAGAGCTCGTCGATGCCCAGGATGGCGATGATATCCTGGAGGTCCTTGTATTTCTGCAAAATCGCCTTAACGGCGCGCGCCACGGTGTAGTGCTCCCGGCCCACGATGCGCGGGTCGAGAATACGCGATGTGGAGGCCAGGGGATCGACGGCGGGGTAAATGCCGATTTCCACCAGTTGGCGCGAGAGCACCGTGGTGGCGTCGAGGTGCGAGAAGGTCGTAGCCGGCGCCGGATCCGTCAGGTCGTCGGCGGGCACATAGATGGCCTGCACGGAGGTGATGGAGCCCTTTTTCGTCGAGGTGATGCGCTCCTGGAGCTCGCCCATTTCCGTGGAAAGGTTGGGCTGGTAGCCGACCGCTGAAGGCATGCGCCCGAGCAGCGCCGAAACTTCCGAGCCCGCCTGCGTAAACCGGAAGATGTTGTCGATGAACAGCAGCACGTCCTGGCCGGAAACATCGCGGAAATATTCCGCCACGGTCAGGCCGGTGAGTCCCACGCGCAGGCGCGCACCGGGGGGTTCGGTCATCTGGCCGTAAATCAGTGCCGCCTTGGATTTCGTCGAATCGCCGGGATGGACCACGCCCGATTCCTGCATTTCGAGCCACAGGTCGTTGCCCTCGCGGGTTCGCTCGCCCACGCCCGAGAAGACCGAAACGCCGCCGTGCTTCATGGCGACGTTGTTGATCAACTCCATGATGATGACCGTCTTGCCGACGCCCGCGCCGCCGAATAGGCCGGTCTTCCCGCCCTTCAGGTAGGGCTCGAGCAGGTCCACGACCTTCAGGCCGGTTTCAAACATCTCGAGCGCGGTGTTCTGCTCCTCGAGTTCCGGCGCATGACGATGAATGGGAAAGCGTTGGTCGGAGACGATGGGGCCCAGCTTGTCCACGGGTTCGCCGATAACGTTCATGACGCGCCCGAGCGTCGCCGGGCCGACCGGCACGGTGATGGGGCCATCCGTATCAATGGCTTTCATGCCGCGCACCATGCCTTCCGTGGGCTCCATGGCCACCGTCTTCACGCGCCCTTCGCCGAGGTGCTGCTCGACTTCGGCGATCACGTTGATGGGCTTCGGCACCTCGAAGCCCTCGGAAGTGATGCGCACGGCATTGTAAATCGCTGGCAGGTGGCCGCCCTCGAACGCGACCACGACCACAGGGCCGATGACTTCCACCACTTTTCCAACGTGGGTTTCCGGCATGTCGTTTCCCTTCCTGCTTGCAGTTAGCCGCACATTTCGGCCGGTTGAGAGTTGAGGGTTAAGAGTTGAGAGGAAAAACCGGCTTTTGCTCCTCGACTCTTAACTCTCAACCCTGAACTGTTCCTACGTTGCCGCCGCTCCGCTCACCACCTCGATGATTTCCCGCGTGATGGCCGCCTGGCGGACGCGGTTCATATAGAGCGTGAGTGAATCGATCATTTCCGCGGCGTTATTCGTGGCGGTATCCATCGCTGTCATCTTCGCCGCCAGTTCCGCCGCCTGGGACTCGAGCAAGGCGCGGTAGACCTGCGTCTCGACATAGCGCGGCAACAGGGAATTCAAAAGTTCCGCCGCCGGCTGCTCGTAGAGATAGTCAATCAGCGCTTCGCCGGCCGCGGGTTCGAGTGGCTTGATCGGCAAGTAGCGCTCCACGCGCACGCGCTGCGTCAGAATCGACTTGAACTCGTTGTAGAGAAAATCCACGGCGTCCACGGCCTGCGTGGAATACGCTTCGACAATCTGCTGAGCCACCGCCTGCGCCTGCTTATATTGCAGACGGGTAAAGATGCCGACGTGCTCGCTAAGCGGCGGCGTCCCGCGCCGATGCAGGTAATCGCGGCCTTTCCGGCCCACCGCAATCACCGAAACCTGCTTATCTGCCTGCTCGCTGAAATAGTTCTGAGCGGCCCGGGTCAGGTTGGTGTTGAATGCGCCGCACAAGCCGCGGTCGGCGGTGACCAGGACTAGCAGGACCTTCTCTACGGGGCGCTCGGCGAGCAGGGGATGCGCCCGGAACTCGGTGCGCGCGGTCACGCTCTGGAGCAGCGCCTGCATTTGGTTGGCATAAGGGCGTGCGTTGAAAATGCGCTCCTGCGCGCCTCTCAACCTGGCCGCCGCCACCATCTTCATGGCGCGGGTAATCTGCTGCGTGCTCTTCACGGAGCGAATGCGTCGCCGAAGATCGAGGAGTGTGGCCATGGCCGCGCTGTTACTTCAAAGTCTTATACCTGATAAATTTCCGGCCTTGTCATCCTGAGCGCAGCGAAGGATCTCCGCATTTGCTTTCTTCAGAAATGCCGGGATTCTTCGCTTCGCTCAGAATGACAAGCCAAGAGGCGCTTCGCTCAGGATGACAAGGCGGGGCTCAGGATGCGGCGGACTTCGCCTGCCGCTCCGACTGGAACTTCGCCTTGAACTCGTCGAGCACTTTGCGGATTTCGCCGCGCATGGACTCGTCAATCTGTTTTTTCTCGACCAGCTTCTTTCCCAGCGCCGGGAAGGATGTATCCATGAATTCGTAGAGCCCCTGCTCGAAGGGCAGGCAATCCTCCGCGGCCAGATCGTCCAGGTAGCCGTTTGTGCCCGCAAAGATGATGACGACCTGCTTCTCGACGGCCACCGGCTTGTACTGGTCCTGCTTCAGGATTTCCGTCAGGCGTTTGCCGCGATTGAGTTGGGACTGGGTGGCCTTGTCGAGTTCGCTGCCGAACTGCGCGAAGGCGGCCAACTCACGGAACTGGGCCATCTCCAGGCGCAGCGTGCCCGCGACCTGCTTCATCGCCTTGATTTGCGCATTGCCGCCCACGCGCGAGACCGAGATGCCCACATTGACGGCGGGGCGAATGCCGGTGTTGAACAGGTCCGACTCGAGATAAATCTGCCCGTCGGTGATGGAGATGACGTTGGTCGGAATGTAGGCGGAGACGTCCCCGGCCTGCGTCTCGATGACCGGCAGCGCGGTGAGCGACCCACCGCCAAGCTCATCGTTCAATTTCGCCGCGCGCTCGAGCAGTCGCGAGTGCAGGTAAAAGACGTCGCCGGGATAGGCTTCGCGGCCGGGTGGCCGCCGCAGCAGCAGAGAAATCTCGCGGTACGCCACGGCGTGCTTCGAGAGGTCGTCGTAAATGCAGAGCGCGTGACGGCCGCGGTCGCGGAAGTACTCACCCATGGCGCAGCCGGCGTAAGGAGAAATGTACTGCATGGGCGCGGGGTCGGAAGAACTGGCCTCCACCACAATGCAATATTTCATCGCCTCGTATTCTTCCAGCGTCTTCACCACCTGGGCGATGGTCGAGCGCTTCTGGCCGATGGCGACGTAAATGCAAATCACGTCGCCACCGCGCTGGTTGATGATGGTATCCAGCGCGATGGCCGTCTTGCCCGTCTGGCGGTCGCCGATGATGAGTTCGCGCTGGCCGCGCCCGATGGG
>JAIQGA010000021.1 GCA_020072925.1 Terriglobia bacterium
AAGGTCCTGACCACGCACTAATTCCAGGCACAGCGAGGCCTTGCGCCGCGGGATGAATGGTTCGCTGGTCCGGGTCGTAACGGGAGCAGACTCGAATGATAAGGAAATTGCTTGGCCCAGGTTTAGTTGTCCTTGTCGCGGCCGCGAGCCTTTGCGCCGCACAGGAGCAAGCCCGCAAGAGCGCAGGAACTGTTCCCGCCGACCTTGCGTGGGTAGAGGGCAACGGAATTCGTTGTGGAGTCGACCGCGCCACAGGGCGCCTCGCCGGCGTCGAGACACGCTTCGGTCAGCGCAGCCGCGTGTGGCTGAAGCAGCCCGTCCGGCTCATCCTTCGCAATGAGGCCAACAATCTTTCCGTACCTGTGCAAACCTCAGAGTTGAAGCCCGCGGTCGGCGCGCTTTCGTTGGCAGGGCACCTTGAGCAGCTTGGCCTGACCTTTTCTCAAACATGGAAGTCCAGCTCTTCTGGTGTCACCTGGGATCTACAGTTCAACGGCGCCGGGCAACGCGCCGGGCACGAGTTGACGATCGAGTTGCCGATACTTTCGTCTGACTCCCAAATCTTCACTCCCAGCAATCGTGGGGTCATGGACGTAGCTGCCAATCCGGACTTCACGAATGTTCCCTATGGGACGGACGGCTGGGGTTGGGAAACCGGCCACGTGTATTACGTTCTGCCGCTCGTCAGCGTGTTTGACGCGAAGGCCGATCAAGCCCTGACGATCGCCTTGCCCGCAGATGTGAACATCCCGCACTTTCAGGTTTTGTGGACAGGCAGCAGAATCCTTCGCCTGGCATTGGGCCACCGAGGCATGGGTGGCGGCAAGCCGACCTCGCTCAGGCTGCTCTTCTACACGCACGCCGCGGACTATCGCAGCGTGCTCAAGGCCTACAGCGATGATTTCCCCCCCTACTTCAAACCCGCCCTGCCGCGCGGGCGCGATGAGGGAGCGTTTTATTACCACCACATCCAGGACCATCCTTCATTCGAGGAGATGGCGCGCCAGCGCGTGCGCTTCCTCTGGTCGAGTTTCTGGTTCACACACGTCGGTGAGTATCTGCCGGAGGCGACGGAATGGAAACCGTATTCCTTCGCGAACTGGTGGCGGCTCGGCGAGATGATGAGCGACGATAAGATCCGCGCCTTCATTCGCACGATGAACGAGCACGGGATTGGCGTGTTCGCCTTTTTCAATGTGGACGAATACGGCGGCGCAGGGAGCTACGACGGAGTCGATCTGCACGGTGACTCACCGCTCATTGACAAGCTCCGCGCGGAGAAATACGGCGACTCACTCGTAAAGGACGTCGCGGGTCGCGATGTGCCCTCGTGGGAAGGATGCAAGGTGGTGAATCCCGACCACCGGTACTCCTACTATCGTCACTTGCAGGAACAAGTCGCAAGGCACCTGCACCGCTTGCCGGAAATCGCGGGGTTCATTATCGATCGCATGGACTGGGCCAGCACTTTTGATTACGGCCACGACGATGGCCTGACGATGTTCGGGGCGATTCCGGCGGAGAACATGGCGGCGCCGATCGGCGAAGCCGTGCGGATGGTCTGCCGGCTGTCACACGAGCAGGGCAAGCGCGTTTATCTCAACCACGCTTATCGCATTGAGGTGCTCAAGGACCTGGATGGGTATTGCTACGAGAACGAGTACCTGCCCGCGCTGGGCTTCCTCTCATCTTACCGGCCGGCGTCGGCTTGGTGCTACCGCAAGCCGTATCACCGCGACCTGCTCCAATTCGAGGCGCAGCTCAAGCGACGGCTGCAATACGCGCTCTTCCCTCACATGATCGCGCACGACTTCCCCATCTGCCAGGAGGAACCCGACGCGCGGGCGGCTGACTTGCTGGAAATCTATGCGCCTCTGTTCTCGACGTTGCTGGGCAAGCAGCAGGTCCTCCTGCCGCACTGTGTTGCGGCCTCGGGCGCAAACGATGTTAACCTTTTCATTAACGGCGCGGGGGACTACGTGGTGCCCGTGACCTCGCGAACGCGCTTTCAATCGAGAGGGGCGCGCGAAACCGAGACCATCAGCGTGACCTTGCGTGTTCCAGACGGCGCCGGCCTCGCATGGGCACATGTCTATTCGGCCGATGGGCCGCCGTATCGCGAGGCCGTAAATCGAAAGAGCGAAGAGGTTACCGTAAAAGTCTCGCGGCATGGAACGGCTTCGATGATCGTCGTCGGGCGGGGAGCCGAACCGACACTCGACGAGGAAGATGCGGCGCGGCTTGGGGGTGTCCGCGCGCGCCTGTTCCCCAAATCTGCGACCCCACTGCCCGCAGCCGAACAATCGCCTTCCCCCAGCGATCTCAAGAACCTGTCATTACGCATCGAAGGCACGCAGGTCGGCGAATGGGGGACGCTCACGGTGCGGGTCGATGGCAAGACTGCGGGCCAGTTTTCGAGCGCAGGTGGAACATTCCGGCTGAATACAATTATCGGCGCGCATCCACCCAGGCCCCTGACCGTAGCCATTGTTGCTCCGGATGACGGAGTGTGGTTTGCGCCGCAAAGTGTCGAACTGTTCACGCGGCGCGGTGATGGGAAAACCATCCACATGGCGGCATGGACTCCCAGCATCTCGGCGACCGTCGGAGCGACGACGCGCGAGTTGCGGCTCCCGCTGCGATGGTGCAAACCGGGGTCAGTGGAGCGGCCCGCCTCGCGCGGGGAGAAGGCGAGCATCGCTCGCGAGTTCTGAGGTTTTCACTCTGGGATTCGGGAAGCGGCGCCAACGCGGATGGGATAGCTTCCGTAACGGTGGACAGTGTCGTATAGCCGCAGGGCATTCTCCACGGGAACGAGATCGTGCACTTCGCTCGATGAGCCGATAAAGATCCCGCCCTGCGGACCGATCTTCTCGATAATCTCCAGAGTCTCGCGCTCAACTTCTTCCGGCGTTCCGTAAGGCAGCGTTACCTCACAACACACGTTTCCGAAAAGCAGGGTGCGCGGATAAAGCCGCCGAATCTCGAAAATGTCGTTGCACCCGTTGCGCTCAATGGGATTGAACCCGTCGGCACCGAGCTCATTCACTACGATGGGGAGAACCTCCATCGCGCGGCCATCGGTGTGATAGAGAAACTTGTAGCCTTTGTCTTTGACTGGCTTGGCGATGCGTTTCCAAAAGGGCAGCGCCTTTCGGCGAATGAAATCCGGGCTGAAGATCAACCCGTGTTTGGCCGCGACGTCCTCGCCCATGAAGAGCAGGGGCGCGGAGGGATTTTCGGCATAGACTTCCGCGATGTATTGCGAGAAAGTCCCACAAACCTCAATGAGGCGATCGACCAGTTCGGGAGCCTCGTAAATGGCCTCGCAAAACAGGGTCATGTCGGTATAGGTGTACGCATCAGTGAGCGGGCCCTCGACCGCGCCAATGAAAACCACATCGTTGGCGTCGTACATTGCCTTGATCTTCTTAATCTCCGGTTTGTACCACTCCTCGACCTCGCGCTTTTTCGGCAGGTTGGGCATGTTGCGCTCGAGCCCGCGAAGGTCGTGGAAAGGCCTCTGGGCGATCCAGGCCGTTCCTCCGGTCTCGACGACTTTCCAATTCTCGGCGTTCACACCAAAGAAGCGAATCCAATTCTTGATCTTCGCTCCGAGCCAGTGATGTTCCGGGTCGTGAATGTAGCGAGTAGCGTCCAGGCCAACCCGCTGGCACATACGCGCGTTGCGCTCGAGCAAATCCCCTTCGCCGCCGTACCGCCGGAGAATCTCGGCGTGATCGATCAGGTCATAGGTCATCAGACGGTCGGGAATTTCCCAGTTGAGGGTCTTCACGAAGCGTTCGTAGTTGGTCATCCGATTCCGCTCCAGGGAACTGAACATTTGAAAGCCAGGCGGTCCGGTCCTGCCCGGGCCGCATCGTTTCGTCTCCCCCGGCACTCCATCACCCTGCGCTGCCCTCAAAGGTCTGCGAATTATCGAATGGTTCCGTCCAAGTCAACGCGCTGGGGATTCTCAATCAAACCAACAGTGATGCGCATTTCCCATTCCTGGCTCCCGAAGGCAGGAATCACGGGCAGCCGGCCCCATTGCCGTGCAACGTCCCAGCGGTCGAAGGGCGCGGTGCAGGGTTCCGGCGCGACGTGGAACCAATCTTCCCAGCCGCCTTCGTTGATCCACATGCCGAGATAAGGAACTTGTTCAATGGCCCAGACCAGCGCCACGGTTTCGCGCGTGCTGGGATCATGAAGAATGGTGAAGCCTTCCTCGAGCGCGTCCAGAAAAAAGTATTTGAAATAGAGCTTGCGCTCCCGCGGGCCGATTCGTGAGAGGTCCCACTCCCGACCGTCCTCGGTCCGGGCATTGGGAAAATCGAACCTCCCGCCGTAACCGCCCAGCGCCGGCCCCGGCTCTGTATTCATGATGTGCCGCGCGGACTGGGGAACGATGATGCGCGTGCCCGGGGTCATATTGAAGAGCGGATGCGCGGCCCACATCGCGGGAAAATCGCACGCCGACGGGTTCTCAGTTCGGTAGCGAAGCAGGACCGTGTTGGGGCGTGCGAAGCTGAGTGTCCGGGTCAGGACGTAGGGGAAGCGCACCCCGTGGACCGAAGCGCGCACCTCAGAGCCGGTGATTTCGCATTTCCAGGGCAGACTCCAGACCTCGCCATGGTCCGGCATCCTGGCGCCCGCCCAGGGCTCGACGTCGCAAAGGCATTCGGTGATCGTCGGGAACATCTCGTCAAAACCCGTGACTTCCGCGCTTTCAAAAGGGGCGGCGTAGGCGCCTCGGCGAAACCGCTCGCCGGGAGCTTGGAACAGGCACTCGCGACCGGTTTTCTTGTGGATGAGGGAAGCGATTTTCGCGCCGGAGTCCGGCACGACGGCGAGCCGCAAGGCTTCGCTTTCAACGATCACGGCATCCACATCTTTATACTTCCCGGTGCTGATGTGGGTCGGCGTTTCAGGTGTACCAGCACTTGAGTTCATGGATGTTCAATCCTCCCGGTAGTTCATCGGCTCCGCATTGTTGAGGCCGGATGATTATTTTTCCGCGCGCACTTCCAGGATTTCCACTTTATAAGCGGAAGGCAACTGTACCGCAATTCCCCTTCGAAATTGATCGCCGGTATAAAGACCCAGGGTTCTGCCGGTCATCGCGGAGCGGACCCTGAACCGGCCCGCGGGAAACACCGGCAATTTCACTTCGACCTGTGCCACGCCGCTTTCATTCTTGAATAGCGCGATCACGCCTTCGCCTTTCCTGCTCAGCCGAGCGAAACCATCCCAGGACGAGACATCGGGCTGCCGCCAGTTCCCGAGCGGGAAAAACCCTTCGTTGATGGGCACGGCGCGCCGGAACTCTTTATACCAGCGAATCTTCTTGCCGTACCACTTCACCTGTTCTGGCGTGAGTTTGCGGAGATCACCGAGCAGTACAGGGTTCGACCCAATCGCCGTCGCGAAACGTTCCTCCTGCGTGGGCATGTTGACGAGCAGGTTCCCGATCAGCATGGCTTCTGTGGGGATCGCGAGGCTGCGATGATAGAGCAAGGTCCGCGCCTGCCGGGGGCCGGCCATCAGCGGCGATTCGTCATTGACGTTGGCCATCCAATCAAGGTCGACGTTCCTAAGCAAGCCGTAATCGATAATGTGATCCTGCCCCCACGTCTCGTAAGTAATGTCCAGCAAGACGTCAGGGAAGGTGCGGTAAACCTGGTCGGCGATGTATTGAACGCCCTCGAAGATCCCAATCAGTGACTGGTCACGATTGGCGTGGTCATGACCTTTCGCGAAGCATCCTGCTTCCCAGCGGCCATACGCGTCGAAGATGATGGTGAGGTCGAGTTTGACGTATTGCGGATGGTAGGTAGCAATCAGGTTCAGCAGTTTTTTGGCCGCCCACTGGCGATAGGGCGAATCCAGGCACATGAAGCGCGTCGGGTGCTCGGGAAAGTCCAGAACGCGCTCCTTTCCCTCCTCGTCACGCATCACCCATTCCGGATGCTCGCGATACGCTGTGCTCTCCGGGCCGACCGCGGCGATGGGCATCCACATACCCATTCCCATGCCCTTCCCCGCCAGTTCCGCGCGAATGCCGTCAAGGCCCTGCGGGAATTTCTTGCGATCAACTTGATTGTCGTTGTAGTTGTCGCTCCATCCGGTATCAAGCGTGAAGATATCGAAACCCATGTCTCCGGCAATGGGGATCAATTCGTGAATGAGAGCTTGGTCGTAATTCCACGTGAACGGGTCCCAGGTATTGTAGAACCAGCGCGGCAGGTACGCAGCGCCTTTCTTCAGGAGAACCTGTGATGTGTAAGTGGGCAATACCCAACGCGGGTCCGCCATCCCTCGACCTTCGACGAAGAAGGCGATGCCGCTCTTGGCGCTGGTGAAAGTCTCGCCGGGTTTCAGGTGCCGCTTGAATGGAAAAAGGTCAGTTTCGTACTGCACGCTGACCCCTTCGCCGAAATTGATCATCTGGGTGCGCTTCATCCAGCTTGGAGCTTCGTTCATCACCACGAAGCCCTCGCGCGTGCGGGCGTTTATCTCGACGACGGCGGGATCTTCGATTCGTCCCGGGTAGAAGATTTCGCGCGGCTGAATGCCGTAGAAGCCCCGGACGATCTGCTCGCTGGGCGGCGCGGCTTGCAGGTCCAATTCCTCAAACGCCAGGCGATCGAGCAGGACCCGTCGGTCTCCACGATTGGTGATGATTATCCACTTCCGCACCACGGGGTGACCGCTGTAAACCGCATAGAAGGCCGCGACCTCAAGTGGCTTGTTCTTCGCCTTGAGCTTTACCTCCAACTGCTTTCCGCGAGGCGAGATATCGGAGATTTCCGCCCCCGCAAAGTCAAAGTCTGCCTCGGGTCCGGGCGCCGAGCCGCGGAACCGGTCGTTGTCCGCATAGAACTCGAACTCCAGTCGCCAAGCCCCCGCGGATTTCCATTCCTGGTCGGTGGAAAGTTTTTCGCGAAGGAAATCCGTTCCCGTCAATTTGTGAATCCAGCGCTCGGTATAAAGGCCGTGCAACGGGGCATAGCGGACTTCCCTTTCGACAAGATCGTTCCCGATGCTCCAGCTCTTCCCATCTGCGCCGGCGTGGACATACGCGGGCTCGCTTCCAACCGCGCACAGTGAAACCGTGAAAAGTGCTGTGAATGCTAAGAGGATGCGGTACACGGCGTGCGGCCCCCCTCGTGAACGCGAAATGACATCCCGAATTTCGTCCAGCTATTGCAGACGTAAGAAGCAAAGTGACAGTGCGCAAGCGTAATAGACCACTGACCCCTCACCCGGCCCTTGCGGGCCACCCTCTCCCCAAGGGAGAGGGTTGGAAACCAAAACCTCAACTCACTCTCCCCAAGGGCAGGGCTGGAGACCAAAACCTCAACCCTCTCCCTGGGGGAGATGGGCAGGGGTGAGGGGTCGTTTGTCACTTTCATAAGCTCGTTTAAATTAGTTCGTGCTCGCCAACTTCTGCGAGCCACTATTACTTTCGCGATGCCGGGCTCGGCCCTTCACCTTTCGAAGGTCACCGCGAAGGGCGAGGCCTGATCACGCACCTTTATCCAGACGATTCGCGCTTCGGGATCGTAGGCAGCCCCTTCCTGAGCCTTGCCGAGCAATTCGGGAGAAGCCACCATTGGCAGCCCGCTTTCGCCCAACTTAATGTCCCGGGGCAAAGACTGCTGACCGTGGATTTTGAAGATCAGCGAACGCGGGGGCGGGCTATAGCTTCCCTCGCGACTCGAGATCTTCACCGTCATGCCGTCCTTCCGGTCAACGACGCGGAGGCTTTCGCGAAGATAATCGCCTTTCCGATAGGCGTAGCTTATCCCGTCATCTTCGTAGTATTCACGCGAAGATTCATCCTGGGGATAAATCTCGAACGTCAAGGGATCGATGGGCGCCTGCTCGACGTACTCTACCACCTGGCGGGTCGGGATGATCGCGCCTGCGCGCGCGAACATCGGGATTCGGTCAAGCGGCGCATCGACGGTAATGGTCTTCGGGCCGGCGTAGATCTTTTCCGTCCAGAAATCGATCCAGGCACCCTTAGGAAAATAGACTTTGCGCTGCGTCTCGCCTTCCGTCACCACCGGAGCCACAAGCAAATCTTCTCCGAAGAGAAACTCGTTGTTCTGGCCGGCGGGTGTGGAATCCATCGCAACGAGGTCTTCTGGAAACTCCAGAAACAGCGGCCGCATGATCGGAAGGCCGGTCTGCGTTTCCTGATAGAAGGCATTGCAAAGATAAGGCAACAGCCGGTAGCGCAGCTCGATGCTGCGGCGATTGAGGTCCTCGTACTGCACGCCAAAGGACCAGGGGTCCAGCGGCCGCACCGGATCGATGGTGTGGGTCCAAAAGAAAGGATGAAACACTCCGGCCTGAAGCCAACGCGTGTAGAGTTCGGGGGTGGGATAGCCGACAAACCCGCCCACATCCGAGCCGGAAAAGGGTAGGCCGGAGACGCCCATGCTCATCACCACGCGCAAGCTGGTGCGCAGGTCTTCCCACGTTGACATGTTATCGCCGGTCCACTGGGCCGCGTAACGCTGGCCGCCCGCGTAAGTGGCGCGCGTGATGACGAAGGGCCGCTCGTCCGGCTGAAACTTCAAGAATCCGTCGCGGGTCGCAGCGGACATCAACATCCCGTAAATGTTGTGATTCTTGGCATAAGGGCTTTTTAAACCGCGATCGTAGAAAACAATATCCGCGTCCAAAGGCCCCGGGATCCAGCCTTTTTCCAAGGGGACCTGATCGATGGTGGGTTCGTTCATGTCGGTCAGAACACCCGCAATGCCCATCTTCAGGTCGCGCTCCATCATCTCTCCCCACCAGGCCCGGACCTTCTCAGAGGTGAAGTCGGGGAAGGAGGATTCTCCCGGCCAGATGACGCCCACATACACGGTCCCGTCTTTCTTTCTCAGGAAATGATCGCCGGCCGCGCCTTCCTTGTAGACCCAGTAGTTGTCATCAACTTTGGGGGCCGGGTCAACGATTTCAATGGCGCGAAAGCCCTGGCGCCGCAGGTCGGAGATCAGTCGCTGCGGATCGGCGAAACCCTTCGCTTCCCAGGTAAAAATGCGGTTGCCGTCCATATGGTTGGTGTCGAAGAAAATTCCATCACAGGGAATATGGCGGTGACGAAAATTCTCGGCAACAAAGCGAAAGGCGCTCTCGGGATAGTAGCGGGCGCTGCCCTGAATGTACCCGATCGACCATAGAGGCGGCAGTTCGGCGCGCCCGACCAATTCCGTGTAGCGCGCAAGCACTTTTTTCGGGTCCGGACCATAGAAGAAGTAGTAGTTCATCTCTCCGCCGTCGGCCCCGAACGAATAGTAATCCGGCGCCTCGGCCCCGAAATCGAACGACGAGCGGTAAGTGTTATCGAAGAAAATGCCATAAGCTTTTCCCTGGCGAAGCGCCATGAAAAAGGGAACGGTCTGATACATGGGGTCCGTATTGGCGTCGTAGCCGGCGGGGTCGGTGTTCCACATCACGTAGGAATGGCCGCGCTTGTCGAGCGGGCCGGACTTCTCGCCCAGACCGTAATAGTGCTCATCCGGCGGCATCGTTTTCCAGCAGCGAACCCGATTCCCTTCCCACGCCATCTCGCGCGCGTCCTTTGAAATTAGTTCGCCCTGGGCAGTGTAAAAGGCCAGGCTGAATGGCGCGAGGTGCACGCGCACCTCAATTTCCGAGGTCCGAACCAGGCGAGTCTGCTTGTCGCCCGAAAACTCCGCCGCTACCTTCGGCCAGTCGGTTTTGATGACGGCCCAGGAGTAATCCGGGCCACCGCTGCGCGTCATTCGAACGCGAACGAGGTCCGCCGCCAGGACAGTAAGCACAATCTTAGCTTGGGCGTTGTGAAAGACGATTTGATTGCCCTGCCGCGCGTCGGCAACCACATTCCCCACGCCGCGCCATTCCGCATGAACCGGCGGGGCAGCTCCAAGGAACAAGAAAACGCCGATCAGGAAGGAACGAAATACCGGACTCGTCATAGCGTCTCACGTCTCAGGTTTTCGTTGTGGTTATCTCCAGTTGATACGTCCTTTCGGGCTCGGGAACCAGCTTGGGCCGAAAATAGCCGCCCTCCAGAGTCAGGCGCTTGCCATCCAGGCTGGCTGAGGCGCTCCGGCCGGTCGTCCACTGGATTTCAAAGTCCGCACCACGATAATGCAAACGGGCCCGGGCGGGAAGGATGCTGGCAGGCACCGAACCCCTGAGCCGCAACTCATCGCCCTCGATCTCGACGCCCAGGACGCCTTCAACAAAACCCCAGATGAAACCGCCATTGTTCATCAGGAGTCCCCGGCAGCGGTTGGGTTCGCCGGTCTTGCCGTCGTAGGCCTCGTAGAAGCCCACGTCGGTGACCTGGGGACGTGTGGCAAGCAGCGTGGCCACACGAAGCGCGCCCGTCAGATCGTTCATTCGGGCGCGCGCCAGCATATCCGGAGCTGACACCAGAGTCCAGATGCCTCCATTCCAGTAGTAGTCCGGCCGATTGCTGCACAACCCTTTTGCATAGATTCCCAACCGAACGCGACAGGGGACGATTTCCTCGAACTCCTGCCGATGCGCTTCAAGCTTCCGGAGAATACGGACGCTCTGTTCGCGGGTGGCCAGTCCGCAGGCCACAGCATGCAGGTTATTCCCGGTTATCCAGTCCTCGTGAGCTTTGCCATTTCTTTCGATCCAGGCAAAGAAGCCGTCCGACTTGTCGTTCCAAAGAATCCGGCGCGCCGCGTCTCGGATTCGCCCAGCTTGTTCGCGGTGCAGCGTCGCCTGAGTTTCCTTCCCCAGGATGCTTTCGAGCAAGGCCAGTCGCCGAAGCGCTTCATAATAGAAGAGCGCTGCGCCGAAATCCTTCCAGGTGTTGCCAACCGTGTCGCCAATGTAGCTGACACTCGCGCACGCGCCGCCCTTGGCCCAGGGATCGTCAAACCACGCAGTGCGCCCTTCCGGCAGAAGGTCTCCGTCCAGATCCCGCCCCGCGAGGTGCTGGACCACTTGCAGGCACTGTGGGTGGAGGTCCATGGCAAACTGGCGGTCGCCGGTCATCTCGTAAGTCCGGACAACCTCCAGCACAAGTTCCGCGCAGCGGTCCATGTCGTAGCCGGGATCGGGGTTAAACAGGGCCTTGCGACCGTCGGCCGAAACCGACCAGGGCACAGGCGGCTGACCGGGAGTTGCACGGATGTGGCGGCCAATCTTCCTCAGCTCGTTGCGAAAGACCTGGTGCTGGTACTGGTCGCCAATCAAAAGGCCCCCGTGCAGTCCGAAGTACAAGTCGTTCAGAGCGTCATCCGTTCCCCAACTTCTACCCGCGTCACAACAGTGAGTCTGCTCGTTCACCGTGCAAGCCAGGATTCCGGTGCGAGACCTGGAAAGAGCTTCCAAGAGCTTCTGGTCAGCACACTCTAGCAGGCCATATTCCTTCGAAGAGGCTGGCGTCGCCTCCGCATTGTCGTTCGCCCAAGGCGACCATGCGATGGTTCGGCAAGTTGCCTCGGCTCCCGTCGCCAATCCAATTAATCTCAAGAAGTCGCGCCTGTCCATGGTTGTGTGATCCCCACGCGCATTCTCGGCGGGATTCATCAGAGCCGCAGGTGTATACACCCATTGGTCGTGGCGTGCAAGGCCCTGTGTAGAATCCCCGCATAGAATTCACGGAGCAAACTCGTCTAATTCACGCGATGGAATTAAGAGAAAAGCCCGAGCCGACAGGCCGGTGATGCCTCGGGCCGCGGCGGCAAGGGCGGGGTCGTCCTGCGTCTTTCATAAAGTGACTTGACTACGGGCAACCCACAGACTACATTGACTCCGGAGTTGGGAATAATTCTCTTTGCAGAGGCAACAACCCTCCGAAGGTTGCGGAGAGGCGCCAGCACTCCGCAGGTCGGCACGCGGGGGAGGAAGTAGGCTAAGGCGCCATGAACAACTGTGTCGAAAGAGGTTTAGACTCCGATTCTTACCTACGAAAGTAACGCGGCAGAGTTGTGCCCGCGGCATGCCCAAGCGCTCCTGGGCTTCTCGGACGAAGCCAGAGTATCATCACGTATCCGCGGCGGCGAGAGAGCACCTCAAACCACAAACCGCCGTATCTCATGGTGTGACAAAAGGCCGGATTCGCGAGGCACGCCGCAAGGCGAACATCACCCCGGCCCTGAGAAGCCGGCGTCGGGCAGTGTGAGCCATGGTTAGGTGGGCGCTCGACAAACGGGTCACAGTGGGCTTCATCGTGGCCCTCTGCATCCTGGTGACCATCGCCGGTTTGTCTTACCGGAACACACGTCGGCTGGTGCACACCAACGCCGCGGTCGCGAACACTTACCAGGTTCTTTCCGAACTCCAGGCAACACTCGTCATACTGAATCAAGCCGAAGCAGGCCGACGCGGGTACGTCATTACCGGAGAAGAATACCACCTGGGGCCCTATACCGAGGCCGCCGAACAAATCCATGTTCAACTCGGCCGACTGCGGGGACTGATCACCAATGACCCTGCCCATCGGCAGCGTCTTGCCAAGGTCGATCAAGCCGTCGCCGAGAAACTCGCCGTCATGGAGGAATCGATTCGGCGGCGGAAGACGCAAGGGCTCGATACGACCGTTCAGGCTGCTTTGACCGATCGTGGCGACGCCGCGATGGGCAAGATTCGCGGTCTGATCGGGGAGATGGAGAATGATGAAAGGAACATGCTCGCGCAACGGATCGAAGCCGTGGAGAGAAGTACGGCATCCACGAACTTCATCTTCCTGACGGGGACCTGGCTGGGCCTGCTGCTCCTCGTGCTGGTTTTCTATCTGCTCAGCATGGAGGTGGGCGAGCGTAAATCAACGGAGTTCGCTCTGGAGCGAGTCGCCAACCGGGTGCGCGATCTTTACAACAACGCCCCGTGCGGTTATCACTCCTTGGACGACCACGGAACCTACGTCGAAGTCAACGACACGGAACTCCGCTGGCTGGGCTATACGCGGGAAGAATTGCTGGGGAAAAGGCAATTTCCCGAACTGCTGACGGAGGGAAGCCGGAGCGCCTTCGAGGAAGCTTTTCCACGGTTTATCGAGTCCGGGTATGCCAACGGCCTGGAGTTCGAGGTGCTCCGTAAAGACGGGACGATCTTGCCCGTGCTTTTGAACGCCACCGCCTTCAAGGACCCGGACGGGAATTTTGTGGCAAGCCGCGCGACGCTGATCGATAACACGGAACGCCGCCAGGCGACCGAAGAACTGCGAAAGGCCAAGGAAAATCTGGAAGTGGAGGTCGCCGTAAGGACGGCCCAACTTGCCGATGCCAACGAGCGCCTGCGCTGCGAGTTGGCCGAGCGAAAGAAGGCCGAGGAAGCCCTCCAATCCGAGCGCGAATTCCTCCGCGCCGTGCTTCACAACATGGAAGACGGGATCTTAGCCTGTAATGCCGAAGGGGCTCTGACGCTTCTGAATAAGGCCGCGCAGGAACTCCACGGCCTTCCTGAATTGTCGCTGCCGGCGCGAGATTGGACGAGCCATTTTCAATTGTTCTCGCAGGACGGCAAGACGCCGTTGGCAGCCGAGGAAACCCCGTTGCGTCGCGCCCTGCGGGGCGAAGGCGTCCGGAACGTCGAGGTGGTGATCCGCCCCATCGAGGGCCCCCAGCGGACGCTCCTCTGCAGTGGACAGGCCATGGCCGGTCCGGTGGGCGAAAAACATGGGGCGTTGCTCGTCCTTCGTGACATCACGGAACAGAAGCTGATGGAGCAACAGTTTGTTCAGTCCCAGAAGATCGAGGCCGTGGGAAGGCTCGCCGGCGGCGTGGCGCATGACTTCAACAACCTGCTCACCATCATCACCGGTTACAGCCAACTGGCGCGCGACCAGTTGAAGAAGGAAGATCCTCTGCGCCCCTATGTCCTGGAAGTCCTTGCGGCGGCGGACCGTGCGGCATCGCTAACCCGGCAACTTCTGGCGTTCAGCCGAAAGCAAGTCCTGGCGCCACAGGTCCTGGATCTGAATCAGATCATCCAGAACCTGAGCAAGATGCTGCGCCGACTGATCGGGGAAGACATCGAGGTGAGAAACGTCTTGAGCCCAACGCTGGGACGCGTGCGCGCGGACCCGGCGCAAATCGAGCAGATCATCATCAACCTCGCCTTGAATGCTCGCGACGCGATGCCGCGAGGCGGGAAGCTCATTATTGAAACAGCGGACGCCGATCTCAATCAGGCGTATGCGAATCGGCACATTGCGATGGTTCCCGGGCGCTACGTGATGCTGGCGGTTGCCGATACGGGAATCGGCATGGATGAGGAAACGCAGGCGCATATTTTCGAGCCCTTCTTCACAACCAAGGAAAAAGGCAAAGGGACCGGACTGGGCCTGGCGATGGTCTATGGCACCGTCAAGCAGAGTGGGGGCTACATCTGGGTTTACAGCGAGCCGGCGCGGGGCACCACTTTCAAAGTCTACTTGCCGCGTGTGGAGGATCATTCGGAACCCATCGCGCCGCGCCAAAGCGTCGTCGCCCAGGTACCGCGAGGTTCGGAGACGATCCTCCTGGTCGAGGACGAGGAGGCCGTACGTTCCATGGTCCGCGGCTTGCTCGAGACGCATGGCTACCGCGTGTTCGCAGCCGACCAGGCTCGCGAGGTGCTGCAATTCTGCCAGTTGGAACCGGGAACGATCCACCTTCTGCTTACCGACGTCGTTATGCCAAGGATGAGCGGGCGTGAACTGGCCGAGCGCGTCATCGCGCTGCATCCCGAGACGCGTGTACTTTACATGTCGGGCTACACCGACGACGCGATCGTGCACCACGGAGTCTTGAATCCCGGCGTGGCCTTTATTCAAAAGCCCTTCACTCCCGACGCGCTGATGGGCAAGGTCCGCGAAGTCCTCGACGGGTAGGGCAGGATTTCACTAGCAGGTCGTTTTTCTCAAAATCGCGAGGCATCCAAAGGGCCAGGGACAGGGTTTATTAGGAGTTATATGTTGAAGAAGCAAGCAACCACGCAAGGGGTCCGGACCCCTGCGACCTAATGTCAATGCGCACTCCTTCGATATCCTCCGCGCGGGCAGGAACCAGAAACCTCGTCAGTATTACTACGTATGAAAGTCTTTCCCGATTGTATTGTGGACTTGACATCTACTAGATTGCAATCTACGATTTGAGCGTGCTGGTCGCGTTACCGGACATTGCGTCCCAGGCAAGACTCTCCGGTAGCACCCCGACCCTCGCGAACATTCAGGTGAGCCAGCGGAATCGCTGCTTCCGTGTCCTGGGAACCGGCTTTGTGGGTTTCACCAAGCATGGTAGCGGGACGGGATCATCCAATGACCACCTCTTTTCGACCCCGACGAACTCTCGCCCCTAACACCAGGGGGGATGGACCACTCATCCCGAACCGTACGCTAGAGCAGGGCCCTCATGCCTCTTCTCTCGGGGAGTAGTTTCATCTGCGGGCTGAGGCCTCTTTCCCAAGGGGCGAGCCCGGGCATCGCGGCAATCAGCCCCGCCTTGCCGCGGGGCTTGGCTTTCAATTCCTTTCGCAGCCGAGTCACTGCGGCGCGGGTGGCGTTCTCTCTTGCACAAATTCGACGTCAACCCTTCAGAACTGCATCGCGATGGTCGATGCCAACAAGTGTAGCTCCTCCTTGTGGCGTCACGTCGAGTGCGAATGTCACGTCCCCATCCTCAAGGGAAGCGAGGTCTACGACATGAGAGAAGGTCACCGTTTACTGACGCACCCGACCTTCGGAAAAAGATCCCTGGTGGGCTTTGGTCTCGCCTTGGTGACCCTCGCCGCCGTCGGCGTGGCCCAATACAAAGCAATTCAGATGCTGTCTGAGACGGACCAATGGGTGGCCCGCACCAATGCGGCAATGGTGCAACTGGAGGGAACGTACGCCGGCTTGCAGCGCGCAGAGGCTGGAGCGCGAGGGTATGTCTCCACAGGAAGAGAAGAATACTTGGCGCAGTACCAATCGGGGATCTCCAGTATGGGGGAACACCTGGCGGCGGTTCGGAACCTGGCTGTCGACAATCCCGTGCAGCGGCAGAACCTTCACAATCTTGAGCCCCTGCTGTCGCGTAAGGTGGAGATGATGCGGGACCTCATCAACCTCCGCCGGAGCCAGGGTTTTGAGGCTGCCGGCCAGGAGTTGGGCAAGGGCGAGGGCCTCAGGCTGATGAATGAGACGCGCTCCTTTATTGACGCCATGGCGGCCCACGAGAAAGGCCTGTTAGAGGTCCGCCAGGCTGCCAGCCGCACGCGCGTCAAAGAAGCGGACGCTGAAGTCATCCTTGGCACGATTCTGGCACTGGTTTTCTTGTTTGCTGCCGCCTGGCTTGCCTACCGGGACGGCCGGGCGCGCGCCCACGCGGAAAGACGTCTTAGCCAAGCCAACGCTTACAACCGCAGCCTGATTGAAGCCAGTCTCGACCCGCTGGTCACCATCGCTCCGGACGGCAAGATCACCGACGTCAACAGCGCGACCGAGACAGTTACAGGTCGATCAAGGCAGGAACTCATCGGCACGGACTTTTCGGACAATTTCACCGATCCGGGAAAAGCCCGCCTCGGCTACCAGCAAGTGTTCCGCGAGGGTTCCGTCCGCGACTACGCATTGGAGATTCGCCATCACGACGGGCGCCTCACTCCGGTGCTCTACAACGCTTCCATCTATCGTGATGAAAACGGAGAGGTGACGGGAGTCTTCGCCGCGGCGCGAGACATTTCGGAACAGAGGCGGGCGGCAGAGGCGGTGCGGCGCGCCAATGCCTATAACCGCAGCTTGCTGGAGGCGAGCCTGGACCCCCTGGTGACGATCTCGCCGGACGGCAAAATCACCGACGTCAACAGCGCCACGGAAAAAGTCACCGGGCATTCCCGTGGGGAATTGGTGGGCACCGATTTTTGCGATTATTTCACCGACCCGGAGAAAGCCCGCGCGGGCTACCAGCAAGTATTTCGGGAGGGCTTCGTCCACGACTACGAACTGGAGATTCGCCATCGCGATGGGCGCCTCACGCCGGTGCTCTACAATGCCACGGTCTATCGCGACGAAGCCGAACAGGTCATCGGGATTTTCGCCGCGGCGCGAGACATCACCCAAAAGAAGCGGGCACAGCAGGTGGTCGAGGCCGAACGGCAGCGATTCAACAATATCCTGGAAAGCCTCCCGGCTTACCTGGTCCTGCTCACCCCTGACTACCACGTGCCCTTTGCCAATCGCTTCTTCCGGGAGCGCTTTGGCGACGCCCAGGGCCGGCGCTGCTATGAATACCTGTTTGGCCGCACAGAGCCCTGCGAGATCTGCGAGACCTATACCGTGCTGAAAACCGCGGCCCCCCATCAGTGGGAGTGGACCGGCCCGGACGGGCGCAACTACGACATCCACGACTTCCCCTTTACCGACTCGGACGGCTCGCCGCTCATCCTGGAGATGGGCATTGACATCACGGAACGTCGCCAGGCTGAGCAGGAAGTCCGAAAGCTCAACGAAAGCCTGGAGCGGCGCGTGCGGGAGCGCACGGCGGAACTGGAGGCGGCGAACAAGGAGTTGGAGGCTTTCACCTATTCCGTGTCGCACGATTTGCGCGCGCCGCTGCGCCACGTGGACGGCTTCTCCAAACTGTTGGTCGAGGAGCATAAGGCCGAGTTGTCCCCTCCGGCGCAGGAATACCTCGCCATCGTCCGTGACTCCGTCAAGCAAATGGGCGTACTGATTGATGACTTGCTCAACCTGGGCCGGGTCGGGCGGATGGAATTGAAAGTCGAGGTGACGGGGCTGAACTCGCTCGTTCAAGAGGCGGTGAAAGATCTGACACGCGCCAACCCACAGCGCGCCATCGATTGGAAGATCCAGACCCTGCCTTTCCTCGAGTGCGACCCTTCCCTCATGAAACTGGTTTTTGCCAACTTGCTTTCCAACGCGGTCAAGTTCACGCGCCCGCGCGATCCGGCGGTGATCGAAGTGGGAACCTCCTGCCAGGACGGGCGCTCGGTGATATTTGTTCGGGATAACGGCGTGGGCTTCAGCATGAAGTACGTTGACAAACTTTTCGGAGTATTTCAGCGGCTGCACCGCGCGGAGGACTTTGAAGGCACGGGCGTGGGCCTGGCCACGGTGCAGCGCATCATCCACAAGCACGGGGGACACGTCTGGGCCGAGGGCGAACTGGACAAGGGGGCCACCTTTTGCTTCACCCTGGGAACCCGAGGCGCACCCTGAACAGAAAAGCATTCCTGAAAAGGAGACTCGTGATGAATCGTGAAGAGCTGCAAATTCTCCTTGTGGAAGACAATCCCCGAGATGTGACGCTGACGCTCCACGCCCTGCGCCAGGAGAACCTGGCCAACACCATCCAGGTGGCGCGGGACGGAGAGGAAGCCATGGACTTTCTCTTCTGCCGCGGAGAATTTGCGGGCCGCAGCTTCGAGCACCCGCCTCGCCTGGTGCTTCTCGACCTGAAATTGCCGAAGGTGGATGGCCTGGAAGTGCTGCGCGCGGTGAAGGGTGACCCACGGACCAGGGCCATTCCCGTAGTGGTTCTCACCGCCTCGCGCGAAGAAAAGGACCTGGTCGACAGTTACAAGCTGGGCGTGAATGGGTACATCCAGAAGCCGGTGGAATTCGATTCCTTCCGCCAAGTGATAAAGCAACTGGGCCTTTACTGGCTGGTGGTCAATGAGCCGCCGCCCTCCACCGCCTTTCGGGCCTGAGGGGCTGCCGATGACCGCCTGGAGAATGTCGTGCCGAGCGAAGCGAAGCATCCCCGCATTTCGCAAAAGGGAAGCAATGCCGCGACCCTTCGCTCCGCTCAGGGTGACAGGAGGGATGCGAGGCGGGTCTTCCTGTGGGCCGCTACTGAGAGGTGCCCGACGCGATGAATGCTAAGAAGCGCGACAATTCGAATGCTTCCCTGCCCCGACTGCGGGCGCTCATCCTGGAAGACAATCCCGGAGATGCGAAGCTCTGCACAACTCACCTGGAACGGGGCGGCTACGACCTGCAATTCGATATTGTGGACACTCCGGACGCCTTCAAGGACCGTCTCGCCGGCGGCGAGTTCGACGGCATCATCGCGGACTACAACCTCCACACCTGGACGGCGATGGATGCCCTCGAAATCCTCAAGCAATCCGGGAAGGATATTCCCATGATTGTCTCGACGGGCTCCCTGGGCGACGAGCCGGCAGTGGAATGCGTCAAGCACGGGGCGGCGGATTTTGTCCTCAAAGACCGGCCCCCCCGCTTGCCCGTCGCCGTCCGGCGGGCCCTGGAGGAAAAGCGCCTGCGCGAAGAGCACCAGCAGGCGCTCGAGGCCCTGCGAGACTCCGAGAGGCAATACCGCCTCTTGTTTCGGGATAATCCGCACCCGATGTGGGTCTATGACCTGGAAACGCTCCGCTTCCTGGAAGTAAATGAGGCCGCCATCGATCACTACGGATACTCACGGGAGGAATTCCTGGCCATGACCATCACGGACATCCGTCCGCCGGAGGATGTCCCCGCCCTGCTGAAGAACCTCGCGGAAGTCCAACTGGGGCTCGATCGCGCAGGGACCTGGCGGCATTGCAAGAAAAACGGTGAAATCATCGACGTCGAAGTCACCAGGAATGTGATCCTTTTCGGAGACAGGCAGGCAGAACTCGTCCTGGCCCACGACATCACGGCCCGCAAAGGGGCGGAGGACGCGCTGCGGGAAAGTGAAGATCGATATCGCGACCTGATCGAGCACTCCTCGGACCTTATCTGCACGCACGACCTGGAAGGGCGAATCCTCTCCGTCAACGACCCTCCGGCTCTCAGCCTGGGATTACCGCGGGAAGAAATCGTCGGCAGGAACATTCGCGATATTCTGGCCCCGGAGTTTCGTGATCAGTTTGCTGCGTATCTGGCCCAGATTCGAACAAAGGGAGCGGCGCAGGGACTGATGACCGTGCTCACCGCGACCGGCGAGAAGCGAATCTGGGAATACCACAATACGTTGCGGACGGAGGGCATCACGGTCCCCATTGTCCGGGGCGTGGCGCACGACGTCACGGAGCGTCTGCGCGCCGAAAAGGCCTTACGCCAGAGCGAGGAGCGCTACCGACTCCTTTTCGAGCGAAACCTGGCCGGGGTCTCGCGGACCACACTGGACGGGAAATTCCTCGACTGTAATCTCGCCTGCGCCAAGATGTTCGGCTACGCCTCCTGTGAGGAATTTCTGGCGCAGTCGGCCAGGGACATCTACTGCGACGTGGCCGACCGACAATCGTATGTGGCGCGGCTGCAAAGAGAGAAGAGCGTCACCAATATCGAACTGCATTTGAAGCGGAAGGACGGCACGCCGATTTGGGTGCTGGAGAATGGCACGCTCGTCGATCCCGGTCACGGCCAGCCCGCCTTCATCGAAGGGACCTTTACCGACATCACGGAGCGCAAGCTGGCCGAAGAAAGGCTTCGGGAAAGCCAGGAACGGTTCAAGGGCCTCTTCGAGAACGCCCTTCTCGGTCTGTACCGGACCACCACCGACGGTAGGGTTTTGATGGCTAATCCCGCGCTTTGCCAGATGCTTGGCTTTCAGTCCGTCGAGGAACTGAAGCGGCGCAATCTCGAGGAATACGGATTCGCTGTCTTCCACTCACGGGACGAGTTTAAGCGGGTGATCGAGGAAAAGAACGTCATCGTCGGCTGGGAGGCCGTCTGGAAAAGGGCTGATGGCACAAAATTGTTCGTCCGCGAAAGTGCGAGAGCCATACATGACGACTCCGGCAGACTCCTGTACTACGAAGGCACCGTAGAAGACATGACGGAGCGCAAACGAACGGAAGAGGAAAACCTCCGCCTGATCACCGCCATCGAACAGTCCGCCGAAGGCGTGGTCATTACCGATACCGGGGGAAGCATTCAGTACGTCAATCCGGCTTTCACTCGGATCACGGGATATAGCCGCGAGGAAGCGCTGGGCAACAACCCCAGGATCCTGAAATCCGGGCTGCACGAACTCGCATTCTACGGACAGATGTGGCGGACAATTCTGGGAGGAGCCACCTGGCACGGCGAAGTGGTGAACCGGCGAAAAGATGGCAGCCTCTATACCGAGGAGATGAACATCGCTCCGGTGCGAAGCCCGAGCGGCGAGATCACGCATTTCATCGCCACCAAGCAGGACATAACGGCGCGCAAGGAACTCGAGCAGCAATTCCGCCAGGCGCAGAAAATGGAGGCGGTCGGGCGGCTGGCCGGAGGTGTGGCGCACGACTTCAACAACCTGCTCACCATCATCAACGGCTACAGCCAGTTGCTGCTGGAGAAGCTTGAACCGGGAAGTCCCATGCGCGCCCAGGTGGTGGAAATCCAAAAGTCCGGCGAGCGCGCCGCCGACCTCACGCAGCAACTGCTCGCGTTCAGCCGCCGGCAAGTGCTCAGCCCTCAGGTGCTTGACCTGAACCAAGTCATCCGGGATACGGACAAGATGCTCCGCCGCCTGATCGGAGAAGACGTTGAATGCCGCACCGTCTTGTACCCGGAGTTATGGATGGTCAGAGCCGATCCCGGGCAGATCGCGCAAATCCTTATGAACCTGGGCGTGAACGCGCGGGATGCCATGCCCCAGGGCGGAACACTCACCATCGAGACGTCCAACGCAGATCTCACGGAAGCCTATACGTCCTTTCATGCCCAAATCACGCCGGGGCACTATGTGGTCTTGGTGGTGGGCGATACCGGCGTCGGGATGGATCGCGAGACCCAGAGTCATATCTTCGAACCGTTCTTCACCACGAAAGAACAGGGCAAGGGAACCGGGCTTGGGCTGGCCACCGTCTACGGCATCGTCAAACAGAGTGGTGGCTACATCTGGGTCTACAGCGAACCCGGTAAAGGCGCCACCTTCAAGATTTACCTGCCCAGCGTCGATGGGAAAGTGCAGCCCGGATCGCCCTCCAGCGAACGGCGGATAACTTACCAGGGCACGGAAACCATCCTGGTTGTGGAGGACGATACGTCGGTCCGGCAACTTGTGGCTGAAGTCCTGAAATCGCAGGGCTACCAGGTTCTGACGGCTTCGGACCCCGAAGAGGCAGCAAAAACCAGTGCGGGCTATGAGAAAACCATCGACCTTCTGCTTACTGACCTAGTCATGCCGAAGTTGAACGGTCGTCAGTTGGCGGAACACCTGGCGTTTTCAAGGCCGAAGATGAAAGTCATGTTCATGTCGGGCTACACCGATGACGCCATGGTGCGCCACGGGTTCTTGAGTCCCGGCGTGGCATTCATCCAAAAACCCTTCTCTCCCCAAGCCCTTGTCCGCAAGATCCGCGGAGTGCTGGACGCGGGCCAGTAAGACTCCGCCGCATCTGGCGAACGATCTCGAAGTAGGGGACGGGAGCCGGCATAGGGCGGCGATTCTACGCCGGCGCGGCGACTGCCTTGCTCTCCCCCCAGCAAGGCAGTCATCTCTCTCCTCCTCTCCTCACTCACGCACTTCAGTTCCACAGGGGGGATACGATGTACCGAGGCTATGCCATTGTCGATTGATGATTGACGACTGAAGAAAAAATCGGCAATCTGTAATCGGCAATCGGCAGTCAGCCTGAGGCCTAAACGTGGGGAACTCTACAGAACCCGAGAAAATCGGTGGTCAGGAGCCAGGGAAGTGCTCTGCACCTCCCGAACAGATTCTGGTAGTCGGCATCGATGACGACGCGACCATCCTGGAGTTCTACAAGTCGGTCCTGGGCAGTCTGGGGGTCCGCTACGAGAGTTCCGAGGAACCCGCGCGCGGGCTCGAACTTGTCGAGACGCTCGACCCTGCCTTGGTCCTTCTGGATCTGAACATGGAAGGCATGGACGGTCTGGAAGTCCTGGAGCACATTCGCGCCCGGAATATCCAGACGCAGGTGGTGATGATTACCGGCAACTACTCCATCGAAACCGCCGTGGAGGCCATCCGCCAGGGCGCCACCGATTATGTCTGCAAGCCCGTCAGCATCGAGAAGTTGCGGGGTCTGGTGGAGCAGGCGCGTCTCGCCGCGCACCACTTCCAGCGCGCCGAAAGCCTGGAGAAAGAACTTATTCAGGTCTTCGCGCTGGAAGCCATTATCGGGCACTCGCCCCGCATGCTGGAGGTCTTTGATCTGCTGCAACGAATCGCCCCGCATTTCCGCACGGCTCTAATACTGGGTGAGACCGGAACGGGCAAAGAACTGGTGGCGCGCGCGCTGCATAACCTCAGCCCGCGGAAGGCGCAGCGCCTGGCGGTGTGCAACTGCGCCGCGATGGTGGAATCGCTGGTCGAAAGCCAGTTGTTCGGCCACCGCAAAGGCGCTTTCACTGGGGCGTTGGAGGACCGCGTCGGGCTTTTCGAGTGGGCCAATGGGGGCACCATCTTCCTGGACGAAATCGCGGATCTGACTCCGGCGACGCAATCCAAACTACTGCGCGTGCTCGAAAATCGCGAAGTTCACAAACTAGGATCTCCTCAGCCTCAGCACGTGGATGTTCTGGTGGTGGCTGCCACCAGTCGCGACCTGAGCCAAGAAGTGAAATCAGGGAAATTCCGCCCTGACCTCTGGTATCGCCTGAATATGGTGCAGGTCGAACTTCCCCCCCTGCGCGACAGGCGCGATGATATTCTGCTCCTCTGCCGCCACTTTCTGGATAAGTTCGGCGAAGAGTACGCTAAGGAAGTTCGCGGCTTCTCACCACGCGCCCAGAATGCCCTGCAGGCTTACACCTGGCCCGGCAACGTGCGTGAATTGGAGAATGTCATTGGGCGGGCGTGCATGCTGCTGCGGGGAAAATTCATTGATCTTGATGACCTTCCGGATTCAGTGAAGGAATCCGCCCTTTCCGGGTCTGACTCTACCCTCACCATGCAGGATGCCGAAAAAGTCGCCCTCCTCCGCACGCTTGGGGTTACCAAAAACCGCGTTTTGGCGGCACGCATGCTGGGCATTAGTCGCGCCAAGCTCTACCGACTCCTCGAGAAATACGGCATCGACAGCGAAGCGAGCGCAGACGAGAAACAAGAGGAATCCGACTCCTTCACCTTCCCCCCTGACGAGCACCTACCATGACCCCATCACCAGATATCCCCGACATTTTTACTGGCTTGCCCCACGAACTGCATCGCGCCAATCTCCAGTTGTCTCAATTCAAGACACTCTCCCTTCACGCGGACAGGTCGCATGCGACACATTGTCCGCAACACTGTTGATGGCATCCGTAACTCATTCATACCAAAGGCTTAATTAAATCTCGTGAGCGGCCCGATTTGGACCTTCCTGTGCTATCAGGAGGAATGTCGAGGCACGAGAGACACATCTCCAATTGATTCCGGACGCGGACCTTCGGAGCCTTTGAAGGGAGAAAAGGGCCATGCAGCTTTTTGATCGAGTGGACCCCAAGAGCTTAGATCGCCGTGAACTGCACCTTTGGATTCTTGCGCTTACGGTGATATTCGTCCTGGCAATAGGGGTTGCCCTGTTAATGTACCCGACGGTTTTCTCTCGCCCGGTAGGTCTCGAGGGCCTTCCGGTGCGCGCAGTCTTCTTCGGATTCTGCGGTTTTTCTGTTCTGTCCATGGGCTACTTCGTGGACAGACAGGTGGTGATCCGCAACCTTCGCCGCCAACTTCATGATCAGCAGCAGAAGGTCGAACAAATTCGCCAGCAGGCGAGTGCCGATCTGCTGACGACGCTCCCGAGTCTGAATCATTTTCGCGACCGCCTGGCCATGGAATATCGCCGCGCCTCCAACACCCGGCAGTCCCTTTCGCTCCTGGTCGTGGAACTCAAACCCTCGCGGAATCATTCCGGGGCAAAGGAGATTGAGACGGCATACGGCGATGCGGCGAAAACCCTCATGCGCAAATTGCGGGGCGAAGATTCGATCTTCTTGTTTGCTTCCGGCGTTTTCGGGATTGTGCTTCCCTCGGTGAATGCGCGCGGCGCCTACAGCGTGCGCGATCGCCTGATGGAGGGGCTTGAGGATGCTTCCGGCGCCAGCGAGCGTTTCTCATTCACGATCCGTGTTGTCAACTACCCTGAGCACGTGGCCACCGCCCGGGAGATGGAGGAATCCATACGGCATCTCCTTCCCCGCGGCGAGAAGGCGGAATCAGCCGTGGAAGCGATGGCAGTGTCAACCGAAGCCAAGTAGAGGGGGATACCATGGGCAGTCTCATCGAAATGAGCAAGGCGGACCCTGCGGACTCTGGAAACGGCGACCATACCATGATGGCCGCGTCGCGGAAGACAATCCTGATCGTTGATGACGAACCGGCAATCGGAGAACTGCTTTCGAGGACGTTAACTTCGGAAGGCTTTGTATGCCGGACTTTCGTGCGCGGCCAGGAAGCGCTCGCCGCGCTGGGGCAACAGGCCTTTGACGCGGTGGTGTCTGATCTCCGCATGCCGGAGATCTCGGGCCTGGACCTGCTGAACCAAATTCGACGAACCCATCCCCATATAGCCTTTCTGATGGCCACCGGCGTCGACGACATCCGCGTGGGCGTGCAAGCGATGAAAGACGGCGCCGACGATTATTTAACCAAGCCCTTTGATTCTCAAACCGTGGTTATCAGTCTCAGCAGGGCCCTGGAAAAGAAGGCGCTGGAAAGGGAAGTGGAAACCTACCGGAAGCGACTGGAGGAGATGGTCGACCAGCGCACGAAGCAGCTTCAGGCAGCCTGCAAGCGCATTGAGCGAACCTATGACGACACCCTCGAAGCGCTGGCGGCAGCCCTGGACCTCCGGGACAACGAGACCGCCGGCCATTCCCGCCGGGTTATGCGCTACTGCCTGGAAATGGCCCAGGCCATGGGTTGCACGGACAACCAACTTACCAGCATCGCGCGCGGTGCATACCTGCACGATATCGGGAAGATCGGCATCCCCGACGCGATTCTCCTCAAGCCCGGCAAGCTGGCGGAAGACGAGAGGGTGGTCATGGAGACCCATGTCCGGATCGGGTATGAACTGGTGTGCCGCATTCCCTTTCTGGCCAGCGCCGCCGAAATCGTTTTGACTCACCAGGAGCGCTATGACGGCACAGGTTATCCCCAGGGGCTCATGGCGGATGAAATCCCGGTGGGTGCCAGGATTTTTGCGGTGGCGGACACCTTCGACGCTATGACCTCGGATCGCCCTTACCGCCAGGCGCTGTCGTATCCCGTCGCCCGCGACGAAATCATGCGGGAATCCGGCAAGCAGTTTGATCCTATGGTGGTGGGAGTCTTCCTAGCCATTGATCCCACGGTCTGGGAAGACATCCGAAAGGCCAGGGAAATCCTGAAACCCAAGCAGGTCACCGAAGACATGCTAACGCGAGAGTTGGTGAAGGCCTTCCGATCCAAGCCTTTTGGCCAAAATGGCGCGAACAAGACCCAGAGGGATGGGACCCTGCCATCGTAGGCCGCCGGCCCACCGCCTCCGGGATATCCAGTAGCAAGAAGAAAGTAGAATCCATGCCCATGCGACATATGGTTGTAGACGACGAAATACCGGTACTGCAAGTTCTGAGGGACCTCTTGGAGCCTTTGGGAAACGAGGTAACGGCTTTCTCAAACAGTGCGGAAGCCGCCGAACGTCTCGAGGCGCAGCGCTTTGACTGCATCCTGCTCGATATGAATATGCCAGCCCCGGACGGGTACGAACTGACCCGCCGCGCTCGGGCATCCGGCGTCAACAACCGCACGCCCATCGTGATGATCACCGGAATGACTGATGTGGAGACAATGAAGCGAGCTTTTAGCGCCGGAGCCACGGGATTCCTCGGCAAGCCCATATCGCGGGACCGGATCCAAAACCTGCTCGCCGCTATAGGGGGACCAATCTCCCGTGAGCGGCGTCGGAGCGCACGCCTGGCTTTTCGGACCAAGGTGGAGTGCGTCCGGGGCGGCCCTCGCGCTGAGCGGTTCGTCGCCGAGAGTCTTAACATGGGCGAGGGCGGCATGCTACTGGAGGGTGCGGGCGGCGCCGAAATCGGGGAACGATTGAGCCTGGAGTTTCGACTGCCCTCAGCCGACCCGCCCCTGCGCACCTCAGCACGCGTGCTGCGGAAGGAGCCGGAGGACCGAATGGCCGTGGAGTTCTTGGATCTCGCCCTTCGGGACCTGGAAGCGATTCAGGAATACATAGTCAGCAAGCTGCAAGGATAACTAGACCCCGGGCTATTGACCAAAGCGAAACCAAGCATGCTCCTTCGGCAGCCGAATGGCTTATCGATGGTTCAACGAAGGACTTGTATCTTTCCCTGGTCGACGCCGATAAGCCTAAGCCTCCGGAACCGCCCGCAGGTCGCGAGCCCACCCGGTCATCTTCCAAGGCTCCGGCTCAAGAGCCTCCCAAGCCCAGGAAAACAGAACCGAAGAGCGCACCCCAAATCGGCTGAGCGATGGACCGGAGTCATCCTCGAGATTCCTTGGTTTTGCCGCCATCGTGGTCGTACTGGCGGTCTTGGCTTACGAGGGGCTCGTACTCGGGGCGGGGTCCAGGTTGCAAATCAGATCTTAACCATTATTGAAATGTATTGATTTATGTAGACCATAAGCGATTGTAAGCAAACGCGTTGGACGCGAGTACGGAGCCGTGTTGAATCGGAAGGATCAAAAGTGCTACGGCCGCCACAGATTCATCTACATTTAGACCGTGAGCATCAAGTTGCCCCCGCGTTGAGACATGGATTCTTGCTGAGGAATTTTATTGCGGATTCCGAGCATAGGTCCTTAGCAATCCGAGTAGGGAAGGTCCGCCTGCCTCCGGAAGGCTTGATTCGGAGTTGACACTGTCTTAGACCGGCTGAGCGCTTTGATTGATATTGATAACCGAAAGAGATACCGAGGTGCGTGGTTTCCGCCAACCCTTAAGTCAGCAATTGCTGTACGGCGCTCCGGCTAGGGGAAGCTGGTCTGAGCCGCTGTGGACGTCCACGACGCCCCGGACCGAAACCTCAGGCGAGGCGGCGGACTCTTCCATCTCGACCTGCCAGGTTTGGTCCGAGCCCGTGAAGGGATCGATGGGGATTGCCCCGAGGTAGCCCTTCCCGACCAACTCGTTAAGAGATTCGGGAGGGCGCTTGTTGTCGAGGGTGAAGCGGTCAATTATGGAGCGCATGGTGAAGAGGTCATCGCGGAGCTGGGCTTCGTGGGCGAAAGTGAGCGTCCTCTGGTAATGCGGGACTGCGATGGAGCAGAGGAGCAGAATGATGGCAACCACTAGCATCATTTCGAGGAGGGTGAAGCCTGGGGTAAGCGATGCGCCTTCGATCCAAAGGTCTGGCTCGACTTTTCTGGCGCTGTGTTCCGGACTTCCCGAGGCTTTCTGCTGCATTGCGCACCACCGGTCGACCTCTATGGCTCAATCATGGAATCTTCTTCGAATATAGTGCCGCCGCTCCACTTGGCGAAACTCTTATGGAGCGTTGGCTTGAGGAGACGCCTCACGGGGAATAAGAAGACTTTCTACCTTGTTTCGAGAATCGGCTGCAGCTGGGACCCGCCTAATCCATCGCAGACATCCCGCATAGCAGGATGTCTGCACCACCTGCCCATGTTTCCCGTCGCCGGTTTTCCCAGGTTTGCGTTAGTAGCTGCTGACTGCGCAGAAAAAGCTAAGCACGCTTAGCATCAGTGCCAGAATTCCGGCTGTCCGCGAGGGCTCCTTACCGAGGGCAACGCAAGCTGTCACGAACGAAGCCGGCACCGCAATGAGATCCAGGAGGCCGAGCCACCGTGGAGGCTGATCCACCTCCCACCCCCGTCCGGGGTAGTACATGCCTGCCCAAGCCGTGAGGAGAAGGATCCCACCGCTCAGAACGATCGAGCTGACGCTCCAAGAGTATTTGCGCGGAAACACCATCAGTCCTCTATTCTCTGCGCCCGGCTTAACGCAACTTCGGTCTAACCCAGCCTAGTGGCAATTTTCGGAGCTGGGGTACATGCCTGCCATGTCTGCTACGACATGCCCAAATATCTGCACCGGATCGAGCCCGCTCCCCCCCCATGGATTCACCATGTCGATATGCCAAGTGCCAGTTGTATAGGTTCCCTCTGGAGCGAAGGGGTTCGGCAGGTAGTCAACTGACACGTGGGCGGAGCAAAACGGACTGCGGTCTCGAAGATCACGTTGAGTCTTATGGTAAAGGTCGACGTAATCTTGCGGGTGTTCCACAAGGCCTGCCTCTTTGAGAGTCTTGATAGTCTCCCGGTAGTCCTGGGTAGAGGTAAAGGTCCGGTCCAGGTACCATGTTATGCCCCAAAGGTAAAAGCCAGCCTCAATCGCGTCGCGCGGATCCCAAGTAGCATCCCTAAACGGTCCAGATGGACTGTAGTAGCATCCCGGGCAATCGGGCCGCGCGCCACGCCTGACCAGGTTCCAGCCCGGTGGCGGTTGCATCGCATCAATCGTTTGATTGAGGGCGATTTCGTCCATTTCCTCCGCTAGGTAGGAGTTGCTTATTGGGGTTGTCCCCTGGGCTGAGACAAACAGTTAAGACACTGCCTGCCGTTCGCTGGAATTCGATTGTACTGCGAACGGCTTTTCCTGCAAGCTGGGCCCCGGCTGGTGAAGCGGAGGCAGGCTCTGCAGGAGTGCAACCTGCCGAGGAATAGCCAGCCGGAAACTCATCGTTTCGATGAGCGGGGGCGCGGTCTTGAGGGATCGCGCCCTCATCGAAATGATAGATTTCCCCATGCCTCAGAAAACTCATAAGGAAAGCTGCCGCGCAGCGGCCTCCTTGTTTGGTTGAGCCAGCAGGCCACGCTCGAACTCTGCCGGTGGTAGGTAACCGAGCGCGGAGTGCAGGCGTTTTTGGTTGTAGACCTTTTCCAGAAACGCGCCGATCGAGGCGCGGGCCTCGGCGAGATCGCGATATTCCGTGCGGTAGACCTCTTCGTACTTCAGAGTCTTGATAAACGATTCGCACGTGGCGTTGTCCCAGGGATTGGCTTTGCGCGACATGCTGATTCGAATGCCGTGCTCCTGGAGCAGTTGGGTGTAGTCGTGGCTGGCGTACTGCACTCCCCGGTCGGAGTGATGCACCAGCCCGGGCGCAGGTCGCCGCAGGAACGCCATCCGTAACGCCTGAAGCGCCAGGGCGGCTTCCAGCATCCGGTCCAGCGCCCAGCCGATCACCCGCCGCGAAAAGGCGTCCAGAATCACCGCCAAGTAGACGAACTCCAGTTCCAGGCGGATGTAGGTGAGGTCGGCCACCCAGAGCTGATTCAGCCCCGTCAGCGTCATCCCGCGCGCCAAGTTGGCATAGACCGGCAGACCGTGATCGGAGTCGGTCGTGACCACGAACCTGCGCTTCCGCAGGCACAGCAGATTGTCCTCGCGCATCAACCGGTACACGCGCTTGTGATTCACCGCCCAGCCGCGTCGCTTCAACTCCACCGTCATGCGCGGCCAGCCGTAGCTGGGAAACTCCAGCGCGATCCTCTGCAAAGCATCCCGCAAGGCCATGTCCCGATCCGCTTCCAGGGGGCGAGGCGGA
>JAIQGA010000338.1 GCA_020072925.1 Terriglobia bacterium
AGATGACCAGCAGGACTTCGCCAATCTGATAAGTCTTGTCCGAGATAAAGCACAATCCGCCCTTGGAGACATTCTCGGTCTGGGCAAGTTCCTCGGTTCCGTAAAAGCTGCGCAGGCGGACGGGCAGCTTCAGGGCGACACGCCGGTGGGCGCGCCGGTTCGCCCCGACGGCTTGTGAGTCCACCACCTCGTTAATCGAAGGTTCGGCCTCCTGGCCCGGCACCGGCACGCCTACGGACTGTTCGGTGTAACCCCAGGAGGTGAGGCGGCCACATCGCTTGCACTCCTTGGTCAAGAGACCGGATTCCGTCAGGACTTCGTTTTCCATCAAGGTCAGTCGCGTCAGGTTGACGCTGTGGCAGTCGCGGCATTCCAACAACGCCGAGGCTTGCGCTTCCTTCTCCGGCGAGGGCGGGAATCCAATCCCCCAAAGATTGACCGCCTTGTCAACACATTCCACACCCCACTCGCCGCCTTGATAGCTAAGCGGGCGCGTCGGGCCGATCACGCGAAATTCCGCCTGCCGATTTGCACTAACCAGCTTGATTCGCAGCAGCGTCCCGGGCGAGACGCGGTGGCTCAACTGAATCCGCGCCCCCTGACGGTTGATGACCAGCGTGCGCGTGGTCTCGCTGAATTCTTTGCCGTCAGGGCCCAGACCCTCAACGATGATCGGGATGGTCAACAGAATGCGGTCGCTCCGTCGCCGGTCACGGTCCGACGGAGAGGCGCGCCCGGCGGCGGCCCCATTCTCAGATCCCGCAACCCCCGACATTCAATTCTCCTCTGCCCGTTTTGTTACGACCTCACAGTTCATCTTGCGTGGACAACCCCGTCGCCCACGGGCGGCGATAAGTGTAGCACAGACCGCGCAAGGGGCCCGATGCCATTTGTCCGCGCGACATCTTGGCGTCCCCCTCGCAAGTATCTGCGCGCAGTGGTTGACGGAAGCAGAACCCCGGGAGTATCTTGCTTCCCTACTCTCGCCGCTTCGGACCGGGCTCTCGCGTGCGACGCTCGCCAAGATTTGAGCTGGGAGGATCAAAAAAGCCTATGAAATTGCACCACATCATCGAAGCGCAACAGTTCGATATGCCCACGCTGTTGAATCTGTTTGAGGTGACCGCGCAAATGGAACAGGCCGTAGCACACGGGGGCGTGAACGATTATCACAACCGCATCATGGCCACGCTCTTTTACGAACCTTCAACGCGCACGCGTTTTTCCTTCGAGACCGCCATGCACCGTTTGGGAGGCCGTGTTATTACCACGGAGAATGCCGCGCAATTCTCTTCCGCCGCCAAAGGCGAAACCATTGAAGACACCATCCGCATCCTGAATGGTTACGCGGATGTGATTGTCATCCGCCATTCCGAAGTGGGCGCCGCGCGGCGCGCCGCCGCGGTGTCCCGCGTCCCCATCATCAATGCCGGAGACGGCCCCGGCCAGCATCCCACGCAGGCCCTGCTCGACCTCTATACGATCCGCAAGGAAATCGGCGCCATTGACGGCCTGCGCATCGCGATGGTTGGGGACCTGGCCCAAGGCAGAACTGTGCGCTCCCTGGCTTACCTGCTGAGCAAGTTCCAGGGCGTGAAGATCTATTTCGTCGCGCCGCCCCCCCTGAAAATGAAGGAAGATATTCTCGAGCACCTGCGGGAACACAGCATCTGGTACACGGAAGAAACCGACCTCGAGAAAGTCCTGCCGGAAGTAGACGTGGTCTACCAGACGCGGATCCAAAAGGAAAGGTTCGGCGATCGAATTGCCGACTATGAGCGGTGCCGCGGCGTGTACGTTCTGACTCGCGAGGCGCTCCGACTTATGCAACCAAAAGCCATTGTCATGCACCCGCTCCCCCGCTTGGATGAGATCGCCCAAGAGGTTGATCAAGATCCCCGCGCCGCGTACTTTCGCCAAGCCCAGAACGGGCTCTACGTGCGCATGGCTTTGCTGAGTATGGTCCTGAGCTAGTGCCGTTCCAACTTTTTGCGCCTAATCTGTGTAAGTCAAGTACCATCTGATGATCGGCAGGTCAGAAGCGGAATGCACCGCCCCATAAAGCTGGAACGGCACTAGGCCAAATTCCAGCCTCCGGCCCCACACTGTCACCCTCGCTCCCCCAGGGACTTTGGTACTGGTACCTCCGTGACATTGAGCAACTATGGATACTCACCGATAATGTGCATGCTCAATATGACAACGAAGCAGCCGACCCACGCTTCACAAGGAGTAAACGATATGTCCATCGGAATGCGTCTCCGTCAACTGCGCGAGCAAAAGGGCCTCTCCCAGGGCGATATCGAGAACACCACCGGCTTGTTGCGCTGTTACATCTCTCGGGTCGAGAATGGTCACACGGTCCCGTCGCTCGAAACCCTGGAGAGGTTCGCAGCCGCTCTGGACGTTCCGTTGTATCAGCTTTTTTACTCGGGGCCGGACCTTCCCCCAACCCCTAACCTAACCCCGCACAAAAGCTTGGAGGAATTGGCCGAAGAAGGCGGCAAAGCGGGTGATGACGCACGGTTCCTGCTCAAGCTCAGAGCCGTGATGGCGCGCATACCCGAGCCTGATCGGTTGGTGTTGCTGACCTTAGCCCGGAAGCTCGCATCCCGCTAGAACGGTGCGCGCCCGCTGCCTTAACCCGGCGAGGACGCGCGTGGTCCCACCAGGAGCTCAACAAGTCTGCCAATTACCGGGCGATACTCCGTCGCTTACTGCGGAACCAGGATGACATTCTCCTCCGGCTCCTTGGCGGTCGACTTTTCGGGCGTCTTCCCGCCCAGCACCCGCATATAGTTCACCAAATCCCATTTCTGACGATCGGGCATTCGCCCGGCTTGGCCCGGCATGGGCTCTTTGCCCTGACCCAGGATCGCGAAGAGCTCGCCGTCGGTGCGGGCCTTCAGGGTATCGGCCTTGGTGAAATCCGGCACGGCGACCTTTAGATCGGCCACCAAATCGCCCTTGCCGTCGCCATCCTTGCCGTGACACATGGCGCATTGATAGGAGTAAATCTTCTTGCCACGGTCCGCGGAGGCTTGCGTGAACTTGACGGGATTCTTGCGCGCGGCGTCTTCTTTGGTGAAAGTATAATCGTGCGGCGCGGCTGGCGCGGTGGCCGCCGGCGCGGAGGTTGTGGGCGGCGCTTCTTTCTTCTCCTGAGCGAGGAAACTGCCCGCCGCCAGCAGCATAATGAACATGCCGATCATCGCCTTCGAGGACATGGCCCACCTCGGGGTGGCCCAACTCGCGGGTCGCAATCGCTAAGGCTGAGATCCGTGTTGCGGTGCTTTTGAACCACTCCCACGATAGCTCAGCAATTTCTGTTCCCCCGCCTTCACGTCGCGCAGGAATCTCACGAATTCACAGACACATTGTCCGTACGGCCGACGACTTCATGTCCGAGTTGCCGCCATGGTGCTTGTCCAGGCAGAGTTCTTTGAGTAACTCCAAACAGACTTCCAACTTTTGCCCGACTCGGCACTTGTCATGCGCCAAAGCAAACCCCTGCGTCCAGTCACGCTCTTGCCGACCCCCTTGCCCGCAATCCGCGCTTGGTTGGGTGTGGATTCTTGAGGTAAAATCCTCCCCCTTCTTCGAAGAACTTTTCGTCGATCCCGAGGAGACTGCGCATGGCGCTTATCCAGTTCACCAAGAACCATACTGACCACTCGACCGACAAGGGCTATCAGTTCGAGTTCTTCTGCGACCGCTGCGGCAACAGCTTCATGACCGAATTCAAGCCTTCGGCAACTGGCATGGCCGTGAGCGCCCTGCGAACCGCCGGGAGTCTCTTGGGAGGAGTGTTCGGGTCGGCCGCCTCCAGCAGCTATGAGATCGAACGCGCCGTGCAGGGGCCCGGGCACGACAAGGCCTTTCGCGCTGCGGTGGAAGAAGCCAAGCCGAACTTCCGCCAGTGCCCGAAGTGCTCGCGTTGGGTGTGCCAGACGGCGTGCTGGAATCCCAAGCGTGGCCTTTGCTACGAGTGCGCGCCGAACGTCGAAACAGAGCTGGCCGCCGCGCAGGCCCAGGCGACCGTCGAGCAGATCCAACAGAAAGTGCGCGAGCAGGACCTGACTACGGACATTGACTTGACTAGCGAAGCTGCGGCGCTTTGTCCCAGTTGCGGCGCGCGCACCGCCGGGGCCAAGTTTTGCCCCGAGTGCGGCAAGCCCCTTCGCCCCAAGGGCGAGTGTCCGCGCTGCGGCACCAAGGTCGAAGCCGGCGCCAAGTTCTGTCCCGAGTGCGGCCAGAAAATGGTTTGACGATAGACTTTATCCCAGCCTTCCCCACACACCCATTAGCGCGAGGGCGTTGAAGGCCCTCCCCTACAAGCGAAAATTCATGCGCCCGTAGGGGAGCACCTTTATGGTGCTCCCGCATTGGCTGACGATCAGGCGGGTTGCAGTGCTGACAAGCGGGAGGGCCGTAAAAGTCCCTCCCCTACGGCGGAAAGTTCGTACGGCGCATCAAGTCCTGGAAGCGCGGGTCGGAACGGATGTTGTCAAACCAGGGATCGACTTTGGTGAGCCACATCGTTGCGTCGCGGGTCTGATAGGCCTGTTCGAGCAGGGCGAACGCCCTTTCTTTGTCGTTGAGGGCCGCGTAGGGAATTGCCTCGTGCCACGGCCCTAATTTGTACTTTTGGGCCAAGCCGTCGTACTCCCGGATCATCTTCAGAGCCTCGTTTCGCATGCCGGACACGACATAGAGATAAGTCTTCCTTGGATCAGGGGGCGAGGGAAGTTTTTCATATTCGCCGAATGCCTCTTTGTACGACCCCTTGAAGGTGTATGTCCAGGCGAGTTCGGTACGGGCAAGGGCATAACCAGGATCGTGCTCCAGCAGGCGCTTGTACAGCCCGATGGCGTCGTCGTACCGTCGCGCCTTCTGATAGACAATGGCCAAACCAATGGCAGTGTTTGGTGACACGGGGTCAAGGTCCCGCGCTCGTTTTGCCTCCCGAATGGCCTCGTCAAACCGGCCCACAGCCGTAAGCATCCACGAGTACGCTGCATGTACGAAGGCGCTACTGGGACCAAGATCGAGCGCCCGCTTGCATTCCCGTTCGGCACCAGCCCAATCCCAATCGCAAAGGACTCTGATAATTCCCGCATCCGCGTGCGCCTCAGGCAGCGCGGGATCGAGCTCGAGGGCCTTATCGACCGCGGGTCGCGCCGCCCCCGGCGGCCCCCCTCCCGTAAAGTAAATCATGCCCAGCCACGCGTAAGCAGGCGCGAAAGTGGGATCTCTCGCGATGGCTTGCCGATAAGAATTTTCAGCTTTTGCCAACTCCCGAAATCCGTCGTAATGGTGACGTCCCTCAAGGTAGAGTTCGTAGGCCTCGGGTTTGACGGGGAGCGTCGGGGTCAGGCGCAACTGCTCCAGCGGCGTAAGTTCGACTTTGATTTCTCCCACGATAGCCCGGGCTACTGCGGCCTGCAGGACCAGCACATCGCGCAACTCGCCTTCGTAGGTTTCCGCCCACATGTGTCGGTCGGTGGCCGCGTGGATCAACTGCGCGGTGATGCGCACTCGATTGCCAGAGCGACGAACGGTGCCTTCCACCACCGCGTCAACGTTCAACTCGTGTGCAATCTGCGGCAAAGGCTTCGTCGTACGCTTGTATTGCATCACCGAGGTCCGGGAGATGACCTTCAGCGCGCCCACTTTCGCGAGATTGGCGATTAATTCGTCCGTCATGCCGTCGGCGAAGTATTCCTGCTCCTTGTCGCCGGAGAGATTCTCGAGTGGCAGGACGGCAATGGAACGAATCTGTAGGGGCGGTTCGCGAACCGCCCCTACAGCGCGCAAGAGCCGGTCGCGCAGTTCTGCAACATTCAGCCCGAGGAGCAACGCCAGCACGGTGGTGGCGATCCCCACCAGTGCTAGAATCCGCCAACGCAGCCGCGCGCGATGCTCTTCTTCGATTCCCCCGAGAATTGCTGCGAACGCCCAACGGGCGAATGAGCCAGTGCTGGGCCGCTTAGGGCTTAAGCCAAAATAAAGTTTACTTTTAAGTCTTCTTTGTCGGGGTCCGCGGGTAGATGGTGTAGTTCCACTGCGGGTTTACTTTGTCGTATTTGATGTTGAGTTGATCCATTTCGTCATCGGAAATCTTCTT
>JAIQGA010000339.1 GCA_020072925.1 Terriglobia bacterium
GACTGTGCTATTCCGCCAAGAAGACAGCTCATGGGTGGCTGAAATCCCCGCCATCCCAGGTTGTTATGCGCTCATGCCTACCAGAAAAGCTGCGCTCGATGAGCTCACCAACGTTTTCGAGATGATCGCAAACGAATATCGAGAAAAAGGCCTTCCGCTTCCTCGAAATACCGCTCAAATCAAAGGACGGCGGTCATAGACTGCCGCTATAGTTTCTTGTCGCGCACTGTCGCCCCGAGTTCTCCGTGCGCGAGTCGGATGGAGAGGTCATCGCCAACCGCAACCTGTGCAGCCTCGCGCACGATTTTCCCTGCCGCGTCGCGCGTGATCGAGTAGCCGCGCTGGAGGATGGTGAGCGGGCTGCGTTCTTTCAAGACCGCTTCGACCTGCGCCAAACGGTTTCCGCGTTCCGTCAGGAAGCGTCGAAATTCCGTCTCAAATTTGATCACCCGCTCGTCGAGCGCCGCTCGTTTCAGGCCAAGCAGTCGCCGGAAATCGTAGCGCACTACGCCCGATGACGCCGCCAACCACTCTTGGCTTGCCTCGTGCAGCCGCGCGCGCATTGAGCGCTCGAGAAAAGCCACGCACTCATCCACGCGCTGGGCGCGTTCCGCGACGCGCGAACGCAGCGTCTGAAAAACGTGATGCATGCGCAGTTCGGTCAGGCGTTGCCGAGATTCGGAGAGCTTCAGGCGCAGGAATTCCGTCAGCCGACGCGCGCGGTTGCGCAGCTCGGTGATGAAATCCTCTTTGCGATGCACCACGAGTTCTGCCGCCGCGGAGGGCGTGGGCGCGCGCAGGTCCGCGACGAAATCGGCGATGGTGAAATCGGTCTCGTGGCCAACGGCCGAGATGACGGGGATCTTCGAACCCGCGATGGCGCGCGCCACGATCTCCTCGTTGAATGCCCAGAGGTCTTCGAGCGAGCCGCCGCCCCGCGCCACAATCACCACGTCTGAGGCGGCATGACGGTTGAAGTAATTGATGCCCTCGACGATTTCGTGCGCCGCGCCCTCGCCCTGCACCTTTACGGGATAGAGCAGCACGTTCATGTTCCGAAAGCGCCGCTTCAGGACTCGCAGGATATCGCGAATCACGGCCCCGGTCGGCGAGGTGACCACTCCGACGGTGCGCGGCAACAAAGGCAGCGGCCTCTTGCGCGCGAGCTCGAATAGGCCCTCGGCGGCCAGCTTCTGTTTCAGTTGCTCGAAGGCCAGTTGCAGCGCGCCGAGCCCGGCAGGTTCCAGATACTCGACGTAAAGCTGGTATTCGCCGCGCGCCTCGTAAACGCTCAGGTGGCCGCGAGCGATGACGGCGATCCCGTCCTGCGGCTTGAATTTGAGATATCGCGCCTGATTGCGGAAGCACACGGCGCGAAGCTGAGCGCTGGCGTCCTTGAGCGTAAAGTAAAGGTGGCCTGAAGCCGCGCCCCGGAAATTGGAAACCTCGCCCGTCACCCAGACGTCCGGAAACCGTTTTTCGAGGAGGTTCTTGATCTCCCCACTCAACTCCGAGACGCTGTAGATCTTCCGCTCGACGCCGAAATTGAGGGGAACTTGGCTCATGATAAAGTTTTCAGTCGTCAGTTGTCAGTAGAGAAACACTCAACCAGGAGACGCAAGCTGGCAACGGACAAAGGACAACGGACCACTGACAGCGCTATCGTCTCGTCAGAAACGACACCAGCCACACCACCAGCGTCAGGATGACGCTTAGCAGCAAACATGTTACAACAGGAAAATAGAATTGCGTATTCTTCCCTTTATAAACAATGTCGCCGGGCAAATGACCTAGGCCCCAGAACGAAAACTTCGAGCCTGCCATCAGCAACAGCCCGAGAGCGACCAGAACCACCCCGGCGATAACCAGCAATTTCCCGAGTTGCAGGGAAGCGCCCATTCCTGAGACCACAGACTGCAACCTTAGAAGCACGCGGCGAGAGTTGTCAAGGGAATCGAAATGGGAGCGGCGCGAACGGTTCACGTAGAGACGTTCCGTCGGAACGTCTCTACACCAGGTCGATGCCCGGGAAGAAATATGCGATTTCGAACGCGGCGGTTTCGGGCGCGTCGGACCCATGCACGACATTGCGTTCGATGCTGGTGGCGTAGAGCTTGCGGATCGTGCCCGGCGCGGCGTTGGCAGGATTCGTGGCGCCCATCACCTCGCGCAGGCGGGCGATTGCGTTTTCGCCTTCGAGCACCATTGCCAACGCGCGTCCCGAACTCATGAACGTCGTCAAACTCTCGAAAAATCCCTTGCCGCGATGTACGGCGTAGAATCCCTCGGCTTCTTTCTTGGTCAGGTTCACCAAACGCGCCCCAACAATCCGGAAATGGCTCCTCTCGAAAATCCTGATGATGTCGCCCGCGTGGCCCGCTTCCATAAATGGTGAATAGTGAATTGTGAATGGTAAACCGTGGAATTTTCCGGGTCGAAGTTACCCCGTGGAACCGTCCAGAGTTTCGAATTCACCATTCACCATTCACTACTTCTTTAACTTTGCGGCCATGGTTTCGCCGATCAGCGCGGGACTCTCGGCCACGGAAATGCCCGCCGCCTGGAGCGCCGCGATCTTGTCCTTGGCAGTGCCTTTGCCGCCGGAAATGATAGCGCCCGCGTGGCCCATGCGGCGTCCCGGCGGCGCGGTCCGCCCGGCGATGAAGCCCACCACGGGCTTGCGCACGTGTGCCTTGATGAACGCGGCGGCTTCCTCTTCCGCCGTTCCGCCGATTTCGCCGATCAACACGATCCCCTGCGTTTCCGGGTCTTCATGGAAGAGCCGCAAGACATCAACGAAGTTGGTCCCGATGATGGGGTCGCCGCCGATCCCGATGCAGGTGGACTGGCCGATGCCCAGCGCGGAGAGCTGGCCGACCGCCTCGTAGGTGAGTGTCCCGCTCCGCGAGACGACGCCGATCTGCCCCTGCCGGTGGATATGACCAGGCATAATACCAATTTTGCATTTTCCTGGTGAAATAATGCCTGGGCAGTTCGGCCCGATCAGCCGCGTCTTTCGATCGGAGAGGAAGCGCATGACGCGGACCATATCCAACGTGGGAATACCTTCCGTGATGGCCACCACCAGGGCAATGCCCGCATCCGCGGCCTCGAGAATCGCGTCCGCGGCGAACGCCGGCGGAACGAAAATCACCGACGCGTTGGCGCCGGTCTTCTCCATGGCCTCGTGGACCGTATTGAAAACGGGCACGCCGTCGACGCTGGTGCCGCCTTTGCCCGGTGTCATGCCGGCCACGACCTTCGTGCCATAAGCGATCGCCTGCTGCGTGTGGAACGCACCTTCGCGGCCCGTGATTCCTTGGACCAGGAGGCGAGTTTCTTCGTTGATGAGAATTGCCATTTGATTTATCGATTTAACGATTGGGTGATGGGGTGATTTCGCCGGGCTTAAAATCGTGCAATCACCCAATCACTCAATCACCCGATGATTTGGCCAGCGCCACGACTTTTTCCGCCGCATCTTTCATGCCATGCGCCACCGTGAAGTTCAGTCCTGACTCGCTCAGAATCTTCTGCCCGAGCTCGACATTGGTGCCTTCCAGGCGCACCACGATGGGGACCTTGATGGCCAGGCTCTTTGCCGCGGCAACCACGCCGCTCGCGACGATGTCGCATCGCATGATACCGCCAAAAATATTAATCAATACGGCCTTCACGTGCGCGTCGCTGAGGATGATCTCGAACCCGCGGCGCACCTGCTCCTCGTTGGCGCCGCCGCCCACGTCGAGAAAGTTGGCGGGCTGCCCGCCCGCGTACTGGATGATGTCCATGGTGGACATGGCGAGGCCCGCGCCGTTCACCATGCAACCCACGTTGCCGCTGAGGCGGATGTAATTCAGATTGTAATTGGAGGCTTTCACCTCGAGCGGGTCTTCCTCGTCCAGGTCGCGCAACTCGCGGATGTCCTTGTGGCGCGAGAGGGCGTTATCGTCGAAATTCATTTTGGCATCGAGGGCCAGCAGTCGCCCGTCGCGCGTGACGACGAAGGGATTGATCTCGACCAGCGAGGCGTCGGTCTGCTCGAAGGCGCGGTAAAGGGAGGCGAAGAAGCGCGCGGCCTCGCCGACGAGTTTGGCATCGAGCCCCAATCCGAAGGCCAGCTTGCGCGCCTGGTACGACTGGAAGCCCAGAGCAGGGTCGATGAACTCCTTCAAAATGTTTTCGGGATGCTCGGCGGCCACGACTTCGATTTCGACGCCGCCCTCGCTCGAAGCCATAAACACCGGCCGCATGCTGGCGCGGTCGATGACCAGGCCGAGGTAAAGCTCGCGCGCAACCTCCAGGCCCTCCTCGATCAGCACGCGCTTCACCACGCGCCCCTCCGGGCCCGTCTGGATGGTCACGAGCCGCTTGCCGAGCATTTCGTCGGCTACGCGTTCGGCCTCGTTAGATCCGTGGGCCAGTTTCACGCCGCCCGCCTTGCCACGCCCCCCGGCATGAATCTGCGCCTTTACCACCACGGTCCCGCCCAGGCGCTCGGCGATGCCGCGGGCTTCCTCAGCGCTGTAGGCAATGTCCCCGCGCGGCGTCGTGACGCCGAATCGCGAGAGAGTCTGCTTGGCTTGGTATTCATGGATCTTCATGTTCGAAAAGCCGTCAGCTCTCAGCGCTCAGCCTTCAGCGATGCGCATGGCGAAGTGCCGATAGCTGGCTGCGGACGGCATTTGCGCGTGCGGATCAAGAAGATTGCGCTACAATAATTACTCCGCCCCACTGCGAAACGCGACAGTATAGGGAATCCCCGGCGAAAAAGCAACGGAGGAGCGAGAGAGGCGGACGTATTCACACTCAACCATGCGTATTCCCGAGGCCATCCGGAAGATTACCGCGCGCGAGCACCTGTCACGCGCCGAAGCGCGGGCGGTGATGGAGGAGTTGCTGTCGGGCACGGTTGCCGACGCCGACATTGCCTCTTTCCTCGCCGCGTTGCGTGACAAGGGCGAGCAGGCGGAAGAACTCGTCGGTTTCGCCGAAGTCATGCGCGCCTGCGCCAGCGAAGGGCTTCGGCAGGCGGGCGTGGACGTGGAGGACATCGCGCGGCACGAGCCGCTGCTCGACACCTGCGGCACGGGCGGCGACGGTCATGGCACATTCAACGTCTCGACGGCGGCCGCGCTGGTTGCGGCGGCGGCGGGCGTGCGCGTGGCGAAGCACGGTAACCGCTCGATATCCAGCCGCTGCGGCAGCGCCGATGTCCTGGAGGCACTCGGCGTCTTGATCGATCTTCCGGTGCAATCCATTCCGTCCTGCCTGGAAGAGGTCGGGATGGTTTTCCTGTTTGCGCCGCGGCTGCACCTGGCCATGAAGCACGTGATGAACGCGCGGCGCAGCCTGAAGACCAAGTCCGTGTTTAACCTGCTGGGGCCGCTGACCAATCCCTTGCGCGCCTCTGTGCAGTTGGTGGGTGTGTACGATCCGGCTCGAACGGAAATGATGGCGCACGCGCTCGCCGCCGTGGGCACACGCCGCGTGTTCGTGGTGGCCGGTTCCGATGGCATCGACGAGATTACTACCACCGGGCCCACGCGCCTTTCCTCCTCGGAAAATGGTGAGGCCAATACCCGAGATATTCATCCCGAAGAGTTCGGCCTCGCGCGCGCATCGCTCGAGGCGTTGCGCGGCGGCGATCCTGCGACGAACGCGCGCCTGCTTCTCGGCGTTCTGGAAGGCGAACGCGGGTCTTATCGCGACGTCGTCCTCGCCAACTCCGCCGCCGCTCTGGTCCTGGCCGGAAAAGCGCGAGCATTTGACGAAGGTGCGGCGCGCTCCGCTGAGGCCGTGGATTCCCGCGCCGCCTACGCCAAGCTCCAGGCTCTCGTCGAATTCACCAGGAAAAACAAGCCTTGAATTGATCCATTGACTCATTGATTCATTGAACCATTTGACGTGCAGCCAGGAATCACCACGCCGCCCGCCCGCTCACTGATGCAATGAATCAACGGAAAAATGAGTCAATGAATAAACTCTCAGAGCTTCAAGAAATTGCCGAGGAGTTGCTTCCCCGCGTCGGTGAGGATGGACTCGGGGTGAAACTGCACGCCTTCGACTTTCATCTCGCGGTGGCGGAGCCCCATGATGAGCCCGTCGGGCGACGTCGCGGAGATTTCGAGGCAATCGGGCAGGCCGTCGCGCTCGACGATCAGCGAATGGTAGCGCGTGGCGGGGAAGGGATTCGGCAGGCCGCAGAAGATTGTTTTCCCATCGTGGGAGATTTTACTGGTCTTGCCGTGCATAATTTCCGGCGCGCGGACGACTTTGCCCCCGAAGGCTTGCCCGATGGCCTGGTGTCCGAGGCAAACGCCCAGGATGGGCGTGCGGCCCGCGAACTTCTGAATGACTTCCAGGCAAATGCCCGCGTCGCTGGGAGTCTTCGGCCCGGGAGAAATCACGATGCGCTCCGGGTGCTTTTTTTCAATTTCGGCGACCGTGATCTGATCGTTGCGCGCCACTTCGAGCTTCGCCCCCAGCTCGCCCAGGTACTGAACGAGGTTGTAGGTAAAAGAGTCGTAGTTGTCGATAACCAGAATCATGCCTGCGCGGCGCCTTCCTGCGCGTCATCATTATATGAGAAATAGTCCCGTTGTGTAACGCCGAGTGGATATGACTGGAAACTGCGCAGGGCTAGCCGCGTGGCTGCCGGAAACTGTCAGAGGGGCTTTGACATAAACCGTCCGCGTTCGTCCTCCCCCGCGGCCGCCCCAGCCGCGAATTTTCATCGGCCCAATAACTGCCGCATTGTCAGCGGGTTGCCGAAGCCGCATGACATGGCGGGAAGGCGCTGAATGGCATCGCAATTGCTTTAGTCAGGATGTATGAACAACGTAGCCTTGGGTGAGCATATGAACAAATACACAGTCTCGATCATTGACGTTCTGGTTGGCCTTGCGATCCTGATGATCCTGGCTGCGCTCTTCGTTCCGCATTTCATTCCTCCCAAGTCTTCGGCTGCTCCCGCAAGGCAGCCCGCCCCGGTGACGCGGCCGGTCCACTGAGTTTTCTTGCTCGCGTTCCGTGCACCACTCCGCCAGTCACGGAAAAGGGCGGCGAGCGCTGTTGCGCCTGGTCACGCGACAGCGCCGCCGCCCCCGCCTGACGTCTTCCGCAGAATCCCGGAAACTCCCACCCGCGAAACCCCGGCGAGTTACAATGGGCACGCTTTGCAGGAGGTGACGCATGGGAACTTCCCGACGGCGTACGTTCCTGAAGGATGGCCTGCTGGCGGCAGGGTTGGGATGGTTCGGCGGGAGAGGCGGAAGGCCCGCACTGACGGCGGCGCCCTCCGGGCAGAGCGGCGAATTGGCCGTCGCCGCGCCTCCTTTCAAGCTGGGCCTGGTCACCTACAATCTCGCCAAGGACTGGGATCTCGCGACGATCATCGAGAACTGCTCGATGACGGGCTTTGAGGGCGTCGAAATGCGCACGACCCACAAGCACGGTGTGGAGATTTCACTCGGCAAAGCCCAGCGCGCGGAGGTGCGCCAGCGCTTCGCGGATTCGCCCGTCCGCCTGGTGAGCCTGGGTACGACGTGCGAGTTCGAATCGCCGGATGTGGCCCTTGTCGCCAAGAACCTCGAGGAGACGCGCCGCTGGTGTGAGCTCGCCGAAGATTTGAGATGCCTGGGCGTGAAGGTTCGTCCCAACGGTTTTCCCAAGGGCGTGCCGCAGGAAGCCACACTCGAGCAGATTGGGCGCGCGCTCGCGAAGTGCGGCGACGCGGCACGCGACCACGGCGTCGAAATCTGGCTGGAAGTGCACGGGCAGGGGACCGAGCTTCCACCCAATATCCATCGCATCATGGAAGTGGCGAACCATCCCTCCGTCGGCATCTGCTGGAACTCCAACGATACCGATGTGGTAAATGGCTCCGTCCGGCCAAGCTTTGATCTGCTGAAGCCCTGGCTGCGCAGTTGCCACATCAACGAGCTCTGGCGCACCGAGTCGCCCTGGCACACAACGGCGGGGCTACGCCCTGCCAAGGGCGCGCCCGGATTCCCCAATTGGGAAAAGCCTTATCCCTGGCACGAACTCTTCGGCCTCTTCCGCAGCGCCGGCTACGATCGCTACACTTTCGCCGAAATCCCCGAAAGCTGCGAGCCCATTCGTTTGATGCACTATTACCGCGCTTTGTGGGAATACCACGCGGGATGAGAAGAGCAGGAGGCAGAAAGCAGTAGGCAGAAGGCAGTTGGGAGAAGCTCGAGTTGCGAAAGAGGTGCAGAGGGCTTAGACCGCGGGCCAGGCGAGCTCCTGCCGGGGGGTGCGCGACACAGAAGTGGAAGTTAAGCTGCTTGGCGGGCCTCCCAATAGTCCTCGAAGCGGCCGTTGAGGTGGCAGCAGCGCAACGCGAGGATGGCGTTGGCTCCCCGGATGGTCCAGAACATTCCCGAACGCTTG
>JAIQGA010000340.1 GCA_020072925.1 Terriglobia bacterium
TCGATGCGTTCGCCGGGAACCATGATCACCACGCGCTCGACCAGGTTCCGCAACTCCCGCACATTTCCCGGCCAACGATATTGCAGCAGGGCCTCCAGCGCCGACTCCGAAAAATGTTTGGGCCGCCGCCCGTAAGCGCGCGCGAATTCCGCCAGAAAATAGTTGCCGAGGGCGGGGATGTCCTCCGGATGCTCGCGCAGCGGCGGTACGAAAAACGGAATAACGTTCAAGCGGTAAAACAGGTCTTCGCGAAAGTTGCCTTTCTGGATTTCTTCGTCCAGGTGTTTATTGGTGGCGGCGATGACTCGCACGTCCACGGTGATGCTGTTGCCGGAACCGACAGGCGTGAAGCGCTGCTCCTCGATGACGCGCAGGACTTTGGACTGCGTGCGCAGGCTCATGTCGCCGATTTCGTCCAAAAAGAGTGTACCGCTGTGCGCCTGTTCGAACTTACCCACCTTGTCCTCGAGCGCACCCGTAAAGGAACCTTTGACATGGCCGAAGAGTTCGCTCTCGATCAATTCCTCCGGAATCGCGGCACAGTTGACTTCGACGAAAGATTGTTCGGCGCGCTGGCTGGTGTTGTGGAGAGCGTGCGCCACGAGTTCCTTTCCGGTGCCACTTTCCCCGTACACGAGCACGCGCCCGTTGGTGGGCGCCGCCAAGGCGATCTGCTGGCGCAGCGCCTTCATCGGCACGCTTTCGCCGATGATGCGGTATTGGCCCTGGAGTTCCTCGCGCAACTGGCGGTTCTGCCGCTCGAGCTGGAGGCGTTCGACGGCATGCTTCAGCGTCAGCAGCGTCTTCTCAAGCGTCAGCGGCTTCTCGATGAAATCGAATGCGCCGAGCTTGGTTGAGCGGACGGCCGTTTCAATCGTGCCGTGGCCGGAGATCATGATGACGATGGGGGGATTTTCGAGCGCCTGAATCTTCTCCAGCGCTTGAATGCCGTCCATACCTGGCAACCAGATGTCGAGCAATACCAAATCGCATTTGTTTTTGCCCAGGAAATCCAGGCAGGCTTCGGCGCTCTCGACGGAAGAGACCCGATAGCCCTCGTCCTCGAGAACGTCGGTCAACGACTCCCGGATTCCGGGTTCGTCGTCAACGATGAGAACTCCGTAGCCCTTGACGATAGTTTCCAAGTTTCTGCGTTCCTCGCTCCCGCGGCACGCTGCCGTGTCAGTGCGATGTTCGGCTTGGCAGCGGCAGGGAAGCCCGCCTCACGTCACATTCCGCTGAACGGCCGACTCGACGGGCGCCCGCTCGACCGGCAACTCGATAACGAACTTCGTTCCCGTCGGCCGGTTCTCTTCGACTCGAATCGAGCCATTATGCTCGGCGATGATCCGGCTCACGATGGCCAGGCCCAATCCCGTGCCCCGACGCTTGGTGGAGAAGTAGGGCAGGAAAAGCCGCTCCTTCGCCTCAGGCGGAAATCCCGGCCCGCTATCCGCCACGACCACTTCCACCACGTCCCGCTCCGTGTCGAGCGACGAGCGAACCCAGATTTCCTTGCGCAGGGAATGCTCGAGCGCCTCTGCGGCATTGTCGATCAGATTGATCACTGCCCGCTTCATCTGTTCCGGGTCGGCTTGGATGGTGGGCAAATCATGCGCCAACTCGCGGTGGATCTCGACGCTGCTGAGCCGGCCGTCGAAGACGTTAAGCGCGGTCTCGACAATGGCGTTGAGGCTGGCAGGCACGGGATGCGAGGCGGGGAAACGTGCGAAGGCCGAAAACTCGTCCACCAGGGTTTTCAGAGCCGCCACTTCGCGCCCGATCAACGCCGCGCTTTCCGCGACGGTCGGCAGAAGGCCTTGCGCGGAGGCGCCGGGGCCCGCACGTTCGATCAGGCGGTGGATGCGTTCCGTCGAGAGCTGGATCGGCGTCAGGGGATTCTTGATCTCATGCGCGATGCGCTGCGCGACCTCCTGCCAGGCCACGGCTTTTTGAACCTGCAGGACTTCCGTCAAATCTTCCAGGACGAGGACCGCCCCTACAGTGCCGTGGCGCGTGCGGATGGAAGTCACGGTCAGAGCGACAAAGGCGCGACGGCCGGCGAAGTCCACCTCCATCTGCCGCGTAACCACACCCTGCCGCGCCGCACGGCGAAAAAGGCGTGAAATCTCGCGGACATCTTCCGGCGAGAAGAGGTCGTCCAAGCTTCGCGCCGAGCCCACATCACGCCCGCCAAACATGCGGACCGCCGTCGAATTGACACGTGTGATCAGTCCCTGCGGATCGAAAGAAATCACGCCGGTAGGAATATTCTCAAGGATGGCTTGGATGGTGTTGCCGCGGGCTTCCAGTTGGCGGTTTGCTTCCTGCAACTCCCCTGCGGCGCGCTCGATCGCCAGGCGATTTTCCTCGAGTTGGCGCGTCATGGCGTTGAATGACTTGATCAGTTGCCCCAATTCGTCGTCGGCCCGCACGGCGACCTGATAGCCCAGGTTCCCTTTGGCGACCTCCTGCGTGCCCTGCGCGAGCGCCTGAATGGGAACCGTGACCTGCTTCGAGAGGAAAACCGCGAACCAGGCGGCGATGAAAAGGATGAGCAAGGTAAGGAGCCATAGGATCTGGAGATAATTCCGCTTGACGGCTTTGCGCTCCGCGCTCAATACATCGTATTTCTGCGCTTCGTGCTGGATTTCGTCGGACGTGTGGACCACGTTCAGAGGCAGGCGCGTCGCCCCAACAATCGTGCCCAGGGGCTTGTTTCCGTTGGCAACCAGGGGCTGCGCGGCGAAGTGGATTTCATAGTCTTGCGTCCGCCAGTGGCCGGTAAGCCCGGCTGCGGGAAGGTTGCCCTTCGCGATGCCCGGCTCGAAGCGGGTAATCTCAGTCGGATCAGGCGAAGGATCACCCGCCTGCGCCACCAACTGCCCGTTCCCGTCGAAGCAGAGAACCGACTCAAGGCCCGCTTTGGCGGAGAGCTCGCGAGTGAAGAGCGCCTGAATTGCCTCCCGATGGCCACCCGCCATTGCTTTTAGAAACTCCGGGTTCTGCGCGAAAAGGGTCGCGATGTGCTGCGCGCGCTGGTCGGCGTTTGACTGGAGTTGTTCCACCATGGCCTGCGCATCTTTGCGAATCAGATCCACGGGAATGCCGAACCACTTGTCGATGCTTCGGTTGAGAAGCCCGTACGCAAAGGCGAAGAGGAAGCAGACCGGTACCAACGAAAGCGCCAGGAAGGCCACGAGCATCTTGGTTTTGAAACGCGCGCCCAGTTTCTGTTGCCGGCGTTCGACGTACGCTTTCAGCAGCAAGCGCGTCAGGATCAGCGCGAAAATCACAAAGGCCAGGAAAATGAACGTGGAAAGCGCCAGGAGAAGAATGGTCTGTTGCGGGTTGCTGGGACGAATGAAGGAAAGGTTCAGCGACGCCTGGCTCCAACCCAGGAGAAACAGCACCGGGACGAGCACCAGCAGGGTGATGAGGATCGCTTTCCGATGGCGGTTGGTGTACTCACCCATATTCAGAGCCTAGGTCGTCTCCTCCGGGCATGCCATGGAAGCTCCGGAAGAATAGTCCCGCAATATTCCCTGCGGCTGGGCCCCGGCGTCGGGGAGAAACGGCGCGAGGGGACAGTCGTCGCATTTCGGCTCCTGGCGCTTGCAGTGCCGTTTGCCCGCCTCCACCAGCAAAGCGTGAAACTCGTTGAAAAGTTCAACCTTGGCGGGAAGGTGCCGATGGAGGAACGTCTGGGCCGAGGCATAGTCAGCCGCGACGGGGAGCAGACCGTGCCGCGCCAAAATCCGCCGCGTATAAGCATCGGCCACGAAGAACGGCATCTTGCCAGCGTAAAGGATAATGGCATCGGTAGTCTCCGGTCCCAGGCCCCGGAGTTGCAAAAGCTGCCGGCGAAGCTCCTGCGGTGGCTGGGCGAAGAGAGCGTGCAACGACCCCCGGTGCCGCGCGAGCAGCCACTCCACGAAACTGTGAATGGTTCGCGCCTTCTGCCGATAAAATCCCGCAGGCCGGACAAGGCGCTCAAGGTCCTCAAGGGACACTCGGCGCAGGCTGTCCCAGCGGAGCAAGCCGCTTTGGCGGAGATTTTTCAAGGCCAGTGCGGCGTTATTCCAGTTCGTGTTCTGCGTCAGGACGGCGCCGAGGATAACCTCCAAGCGTGTCCGCGCTGGCCACCAGCGCTGCGCTCCAAACCTCTGGAGAAGTGCGGAGTAATAGTGCAGGAGAGTTATACCCGGCGGTGTCTCCGGCTGCTGGGCTTCCAACTCCATATTCACAAAAAGTATACTTGCCTCCAGGCAAAGTCAAGGCTGCCCCCCATATCCACGCCTCGGCGCGTGACGTAGCCCGGCCATCCCCGGCTCCAGGGTCGGGGCAGACTTGGCCGTGCGCATGGGCAGGCCCGCATTCGGGACTCCGATGCAGTTCCTCGGACTCCGCACATCGGAGATGCCCAGGCTACGGCGTCCGGCGCCACGCCTAGGCAAGGGCCTTATGCCCGAGTGATAGCCTAGCATATCTCTTCGTCATTGTCAAGGTCTCTCGCGCACGGGGGGCAGGGGCGGGCAGCGCCGGGGGGGAAGGCGGCCCTCCGCGCGACCCCGAAGGTTAACCAGTGCGTGAACCCGTGCGCGGGAGGTTCTTCACACACGGTGGAGGGTGCCGCGAAAGGCCCTTTAAGGCGGGAAATTGGCTGGAAATCGTCTTGACTTTGAGCAATAACTTCCATACGATGCCTGCAAGTGTTCGGTGGTTTGGGAGGGGTAGTTGCTCCAAAGGACCTTTTATGTCTCTCGCCCGGATTTGAGGTGTACCTCGGGGGGTTCGAGGAATGTCTGGAAAGTTAGGTGAGATTCTCCTCAAAGAAAATCTGATCAGTCCAGATCAACTCAAGCAGGCCCTCGAGCACCAGAAGGCCAATGGCGGGCGCTTGGGGAACTCCCTGGTCAAATTGGGATTCCTGAGTGACGATGAGGTGACGGCGGTCCTTTCGCGCCAATACGGCGTGCCCTCGATCAATCTGGCCTACTTTGAAGTCGACTCCAACGTCATCAAGCTGATCCCCATGGAAACGGCGTTGAAGTACCAGGTGCTGCCCCTGAGCCGCGTCGGGTCCTCGCTGACTCTGGCCATGGTGGACCCGACGAACGTGTTCGCCATGGACGACATCAAGTTTATGACCGGTTTCAACATCGAGCCGGTGGTGGCGTCGGAAACCGCCATTAACGAGGCTATCAAAAAGCATTACGGTACCATCGAAGACCAGGAGCGCAAGAAGGAACTGGAAGACATCGTCAGCTTCATCGACGAAGGCCAGACGGAGAGTGTGGAGCTCGAGGCGACCGACGAAGACACCTTGAACCTGGCGCAACTGGAGAAGGCGGCGGAGGAAGCGCCGGTTATTAAGCTGGTGAACTACATCCTGACGGATGCCGTGAAGCGGGGCGCCAGCGACATCCACATGGAGCCGTACGAGAAAGAGTATCGCGTGCGGTACCGGATCGACGGCATGCTCGCGACGATCATGAACCCGCCCATGAAGCTCCGCGATGCGATCATCAGCCGCGTGAAGATCATGTCAAAGCTCGACATCTCGGAGAAGCGGCTGCCGCAAGACGGACGCATCATGATCAAGTTCATGAAGGACGGGAAAAAGAAGCAACTCGACTTCCGCGTTTCCGTCCTGCCCACCCTGCATGGTGAGAAGATCGTCATGCGGCTGCTCGACAAGGAAAACCTGCGGCTCGACATGACCAAGCTGGGGTTCGAGCCGGAGTCGCTGGCGAAATTCCAGCAGGCCATCTTCAAGCCTTACGGCATGGTGCTGGTGACGGGGCCGACCGGGAGCGGCAAGACCAACACCCTTTATTCCTCGATCTCCCAGCTCAACAAGCAGGACACCAACATCGTCACCGCCGAAGACCCGGTGGAATTTGAATTGCCGGGTATCAACCAGGTGCAGATGAAGGAGCAGATCGGGTTGAACTTCGCCGCCGCGCTGCGCGCCTTTTTGCGGCAAGACCCGAACATCATCCTGGTGGGCGAGATCCGCGACTTTGAGACGACGGAAATCGCCATCAAGGCGGCGCTCACCGGCCACTTGGTGCTTTCGACGTTGCACACCAACGACGCGCCCTCGACCATTT
>JAIQGA010000341.1 GCA_020072925.1 Terriglobia bacterium
CGCAGCTACGGCCAGTGTCCCTTCCTCTGTGCGCACGACAACGTCGAACCCGAAGCGGGCTTCGTTTCCCTCCGATGACATTACGGACGTTACGGCGGGAATACCTGCCGTCCTCCCCGAGCCTGCGGAGCGCAAGCCGCGACTTGTGGCTTTGCGGCCAGAGCTGAAAGCGCCAGTGATTCCCGAGCCGGTGGCGATAGTGAGTTCGCCCAGTCCCTACGCTGACTTGCCCTCGCTCTACGATCTCTATGTGCAAGCCGCGCCACGCACAGGACCTCTGGAGCGTTTTGGCTTGGATGTGTTTCGCCGCGCTCCCGAAACCACGGGGATTCCCATGGACCTCCCCGCCGGCCCGGATTACGTTCTCGGGCCGGGCGATGGACTAACCATTGATCTTTGGGGCGGCGTCTCGCAGCGGCTGTTTCGAACCGTAGACCGGGAAGGCCGCCTGTCGTTGCCGGAAGCCGGGCCGTTGCTGGTCAGCGGCAAGCCACTCGGCGATGTGCAAGAGGTCGTGCAGCGGATCCTCCGCACGCAATACCGGGACATATCGGCGGACGTTTCACTCACGCGCTTGCGGACGGTGCGCGTCTACGTGGTGGGCGAAGTGGTATCGCCAGGCGCCTACGACATCAGCTCGCTCTCGACGCCGTTGAACGCCCTTTGGGCAGCCGGAGGCGTCACGGGGCGTGGGTCGCTCCGCCTTCTGCGCCACTCGCGTGGCCGGCAGCTCGTCGAGCAGGTGGACGTTTACGACCTGCTGCTTCATGGCATTCGCGGCGACCTGAAGAACCTCGAGAACGGCGACACGTTGCTGGTGCCCCCGGTAGGCGCGCAGGTGAGCGTGGACGGCATGGTACGCCGCCCGGCGATTTACGAACTGCACGGCGAAACGAATCTCGCCCAAGTGCTCGATTTAGCCGGCGGAGTCCTTCCCGCCGCGGCGCTTCGCCAGATTGAAGTTCAGCGTCTTGTGGCCCACGAGAAACGCACGATGCTAAGCGTCGACATCGACGATAGCGGTGATTCCCGGAGCGTTCGCCGCCAACTCACTGACTTTGTGGTGCAAGATGGCGACGATGTGCATATCTTCCCGATCGCCCCCTACAATATCGCGGCGGTCTACTTGCAAGGGCACGTCCTGCGGCCGGGGCGTTATGCCTACACCCCAGGCATGCGCGTCGCCGATCTCGTGGCTTCCTACAAGGACTTCCTTCCCGAGCCGGCAAAACACGCTGAAATCATCCGTCTGCGGCAGCCGGACTGGCGCCCGGTGGTCGAGAGCTTCGACCTGTCGGCGGCGCTCGAGACCCCCTCGGCCTCGCCGAAGCTCGATCCGCTCGATACGGTGCGCATCTTCGGACGGTACGATGTGGAACCCCCTCCGGTGTTCTGGCTTTCCGGGGAGGTGCGCACTCCGGGCCAGTACCGTTCGTCGGGCCAGATGCACGTGCGTGACGCGATCTATCAGGGCGGTGGCTTGCTGCCCGATGCGGCCCTGGATTCGGCACAACTGTTCCGCACTCAGCCGGACGGGTCGATCAAAATCCTGAATGTGAATCTCGCCGCGGCGCTTGATGCCGACCCACTCGAAAACATCATTGTGCAGCCGCGCGACCGGATTATCGTCCATCGCAGCCTGTACCGGGTGGACCCTCCGAGCGTGTATATCGAGGGGGAAGTGGCGAACCCAGGGCGATATCCCCTTGCCCAGGGCATGCTCGTCGCGGATCTGTTGCGCGCCGCTGGGGGTCCGAAGCGGAGCGCCGACCTGAAATACGCCGACCTGACGCGCTATCACGCGGTGAGCGGCGCCCCGCCAAAAGGGGAACACGCGAGCGTCGATTTGACGGCGGTCCTGCACGACGCAAGCGCTGGCTTGCCTCTCAAGGACGGCGATGTGCTGAGCGTGCCGCAACTGCCAGGCTGGAACGATCTGGGTGCGGCCATTACCGTGAAGGGTGAGGTAAGGAATCCCGGCGTGTTCGGCATCCGGCCGGGTGAACGGCTGAGCTCCGTCCTCAAGCGCGTCGGAGCACTCCTCCCCACTGCCTACCCCCAGGGCCTCGTTTTCAAGCGCACCTCGGTCCGTGAACTCCAGGAAAAAAGCCGGCAGGAACTCATTCAGCGCATCGAGCAGGAGGGCGCGCTGGTGAAGACGTCCCTGACGACGACCGGGACCGAAGAAGCTCTGCTTCAGCGTGAGGCCATGCAGCAACGCGAGCGTGTCCTCGAGGCGTTACGGCGCGCGCCCGTTACAGGACGAATGGTGATTCGACTGCGGCCGGATCTAAAGGGATTCGAGGAATCATCGCAGGACATCGAGCTGCGCAACGGCGATTCGATCGAGATTCCCAAGCGGCCTGGATTCGTCCTGGTGGTTGGCCAAGTTTACAACTCCAACGCCATTACCTACACGCCAGGTAAGAATGCGCGATGGTATCTCACTCAAGGCGGCGGTGCCACGCGATTGGCGGATAAGAGCGCCATCTTCATTATGCGGGCGAATGGAGAGGTCATCAGCCGCGATGGGGCCGGGTGGTGGTCGGGCAACGTTCTTTCCACGGCAATTCGGCCTGGCGACACGATTATGGTTCCCGAGCGGCCGGTGCTGGGCGGCACCCGCTGGAAGAATTTCCTGGCGCTTGCGCAAGTGGCGGAGGCAGGTGCGATTACGGCTGCGGTTATTCCATGAGCAAGCATGCGCATCGGCGGGAAGGCGGGTGGGTTCTAGTTGGAACGCTGGCGCTAGCGGTTTTCGCGGACTCACTGGCACGCGGTCAGGAGGCGGCTTTGACGGATGAATTCGGCGAGGCCAACAACGATGCGTCAGCGAACCTGGTCCGGGAAAGGCAAGGGGCGCAAGGCTCAGCCGGCAACCGGGACGAAGACACAAAACTCTGGCCCAAACACCTTGCGGAAGATGAGCGCGATCTCTGGATGAGTCCGACCCGGATCCGAGCGCACGATACGAAATGGATGCTGCTACTCGGAGGGAGTGCCGCAGGCTTAATGGCAGCCGACCACGCTATGATGCAACAAAACAAGCTCTCGGGAGTTAACGTCAGGAGAAGCGCCGATTTCTCCAATTATGGTGTAGAGGCGCTCGTCGGCGCGGGCGCTGGCCTCTACCTCTGGGGGAAAATGAGGGGAGACGAGCACAAGACGGAAACGGGACTCATGAGCGGAGAGGCGGCTCTAAACGCTTTCGCGGTCACCTCGGCCCTTCAGAGAATTCTCGGCCGCGAACGTCCCGGCGTAGATCAGGCTCGAGGAAGGTTTTTTCGGGGCGGGTCATCGTTTCCTTCGGATCATTCTGCGGTCGCTTGGTCCATCGCCAGCGTGATTGCCCACCAGTATCCCGGCCCGCTCACGAAGTTCTTTGCCTACGGACTAGCCGGCGCCACGAGCGTTTCCCGCGTGGCGGGAAATAAACACTTCCCATCCGACGTGCTGGTGGGCGGCGCCCTGGGGTGGCTGGTGGCGCGGGAAATCTACCGCAAACACTCCGAACCGGACCTGGGGGCAGAACCCCCGGGCGGTTCACCCGGAGATGCAACTTGGAACGAAGGCCGCAACCCCAATACCCTGGCTTCGCCTTTTGTCCAGCTCGACAGTTGGGTGTACCCGGCCCTGGAGAGATTGGCCGCACTGGGCTACATCCGCACAGGATTCCTGGGTACGCGCCCCTGGACACGGAAAGAATGCGCTCGCCTGGTAGAAGAAGCAGGTGAAATCATACGCGAGGAGGAATCCAAGACCACCGAGGCGAACCGCCTCTACAACGCCCTCGAGCGTGAATTCCCTCCGGATGTGGATCCCCCTGGCGCTGAGCACAGTCGTGGCGTGCGATTGGAGTCCCTATACACGCGCATGTTGGGTATTTCCGGCCAACCACTGCGCGACAGTTATCATTTCGGTCAGACCCTGATTAATGACTTCGGCCGCCCTTACGCTGAGGGCTTTAACCCGGTGTCCGGATTCTCCGGCTGGGCAAACTGGGGACGCTTTGCGGTCTATATGCGCGGTGAGTATCAACATTCGCCCTTCGTCCCGGCCTATTCCCAGGATATTCGCAGTCTGATCGCGCAATTAGACGGAACTCCCGTGCAGCCGGCCCAGCCCCAACCAACGATAAACCAGTTCCGTCTCCTTGACACCTACGCTCTGACAACCTTTGGGAACTGGGATTTTTCCTTCGGCAAGCAGAGCCTGTGGTGGGGCCCGAACCGGGGAGGGTCCCTGTTGTTGAGCAACAATGCCGAACCGATCTACATGTTTCGAGCCAGTCGCAGCACGCCTTTCACCCTGCCCGGGATGCTACAGCGGCTGGGTCCGCTAAAAGTGGAGGCATTCTTCGGCCAGCTCGCGGGAAATCAGTTCCCGCCACGACCTTTCTTCCATGGAGAAAGGATCAGCGTCAAGCCCACCGAGAACCTGGAACTCGGCTTTTCGCGCACGGCGGAATTTGGCGGCGTGGGCCGGCCCTTGACCTGGGGGTCGCTCTTCAACACCTATTTCAGCGTCAGGTCATCGGTTCTGTACCCCGCGTGGAACAATCCCGGCCAGCGCAACGGCGGGTTTGATTTTTCATACCGTGTTCCGTGGGTTCGTAATTGGTTGACGCTCTATGGGACCGCGATGACGCGCGACGATCCCACACCTCTCATGGCCTTTACCCCCCTGCGCGCACTGATCAATCCCGGTGTGTATCTTTCTCACATCCCGCATTTCCCGCGGCTGGATTTTCGGGCGGAGGGCGTAACCACCATCCCTCCTGCCGCGCAAAATCATACCGGACACTTTACCTACTGGGAGTCCTTCTACCGTGACAATTATACGAACAAGAATTACCTGATCGGTGATTGGATTGGCCGAGCGGGTACGGGCTATCAGGCCTGGAGCACGTACTGGTTCAATCCTCGGACTTCCCTCCAATTTGGATACCGGCATGCCCAGGTGTCGGGCGCCTACATTCCCCACGGGGGAACGCTTAATGATGCTTCGCTGAGAATGGATTGGCAGATCGGCAACGCGCTCAGCTTTTCTGCGTTTGTCCAGTACGAAAAATGGCTGATGCCGGTCCTCGCTCCGGAGGCCCAGAACAACGTCACGACAGCGCTGCAAATGACTTTCTGGCCCCGGCAATGGAGCCTGAGAAAATGAAACTCCGGATTGGAGACTCAAGAGGAGGGGTTCGGGCCTATGCCCTTGAGACGTTGCGGAAACCCGAGTCCCGAATCGCGAATCCCGAGTCCCGCCACAGGGACGCTGATGAACAAACCTGATCCCTACACGCCAACCGAAGTTCCGGACCTCGAAGGTCCTGTCCCTGTCGGTGCGGAGGATGGCAGTGTTCTATCCGGCGGGCAAATAGCGCAGCCTAAGGTCCGTGAGGAGGTCACTCCTGACGAGACCGTGGCCCATCTCCGGCTAATCTGGGAGACCCGCCGGCTATTGGGGCGCATTGCGGGGGCAGGGTTGGTGCTTTCCGTGGCCGTGGCGCTTTTCATCCCCAATCGTTATCAGTCCGTCGCGCGTCTGATGCCGCCCGACAATCAATCGGGCGCAGGTCTTTCCATGGCAATGGCTGCGCTATCCGCAGGAACGGCTGGACTAGGGGGACTCGCCGGCGGCTTGCTCGGGCTGAAGAGTACCAGCGACCTCATGATCGGGGTCTTGACCAGCCGAACCGTGGCGGACAAGCTCATCCAGCAATTCAATCTGCAGAAGGTTTACGGAGACCGCCGGATGGAGGATACCCGTAAGGATCTGGCGGCGCACACCGATACCTCGGTTGATCGGAAGAGCCAGATCATCGCGATCGCAGTCACCGATAAAGACCCGCATCGGGCGGCGGCCATGACGCAAGCCTACATTGGGGAACTGAACCGCTTGGTTGCCGAGGTGAGCACGTCCTCAGCACGCCGCGAACGGATTTTCCTCGAAGGACGTTTGCAGGGTGTCAGCCAGGATCTGGAAACCGCCGAAAAAGAATTCAGCCAGTTTGCGAGCAAGAACACGGCGATTGACATTAAGGAGCAGGGCAAGGCCATGCTTGAGGCGGCAGATCTATACGAACAGCAACGTCCGGGTGCGCGCCGCACAGGCGCGAGTGGCCGAACTGGAGAATCAGCTCGTGAAAGTTGGTGGCAAAGATGATGGTGCTTCTTCGCCGAACGCCACCCCCAGTGAGTCACTGTACCCCTCCATTAGGAAGCTGCCCTTGCTCGGGGTCACCTATGCCGATCTGTACCGCCGGACGAAGATTCAGGAGGCGGTGTTCGAGACCCTGACTCAGCAGTACGAGCTTGCCAAGGTGCAGGAGGCGAAAGAAATCCCCACCGTGAAGGTGCTCGATCCTCCCAACCTTCCCGACAAGAAGTCATTTCCTCCCCGCACCCTGATTGTCTTGTTGGGGACAGCCCTGGCGTTTTCGTGCGGGGTGACCTGGATCTTCGGCCACGCGCTGTGGGAGGAAAAAGATCCGGCTGACCCGGGGAAAGTCCTCGCCCAAGAGGTCTTTGACACCGTGAAAGCGGCCATCCCGTGGGCCTCGCGAAATGGGAATAGAACCAGCCCGGAGTCCGAGGTACAGAGTTCGAAGTCCGACGCTTCAGCTGATGGTTGATCCTCGTCAATGACTCCATCTGGGGATGTAAGAAGGTGGAGCCTACTGCGGCCGCAGCAAATTAATTCAAGATGAGAGAGCTCTTCAACGGTACACAGTTGTGGACAATAATGACGCGATAGCGCTAGAAGAGGCGCCGAATTCGAATTCACTGCGGGTAGGTTTCAATCCAACCGGAGCCCGTCTCGCACTAAACACCGTTTTGAATCTTTCGGGACAGGTCTTACCGCTCCTTGCGGGTGTGTTTCTTATCCCATACATCATTAGGAGCCTCGGGCCTGATCGCTTCGGTGTGCTAGGCATCGTTTGGCTCACATCCGGGTATTTCAGCTTATTTGATTTCGGACTTGGCCGAGCGACCACCAAGTACTTGGCTGAATGGCTTGCCAAGGGTGAAACCAGCCATGTTTCCGAGATGGTTTGGACATCTATCGGAATCCAGATCTTGCTCGGGGTTGCCGGAGGTGTCGCCCTCCTGGTATTAACCCCCAGACTTGTCGGCAAAATCTTCAAAATTCCCGCAAGTCTGGCCAGCGAATCTCGCACCACGTTTATCATTCTGGCTCTCACGCTGCCTCTAGTATTGGCTACCAGCGGGCTACGCGCGGTCTTAGAGGGGTGTCAGCGGTTTGGTCTTACCAACCTCCTCCGGATTCCTATGACCACCCTAGCCTTTGCCCTGCCTGCGATTGCGATCCCATTTGGCGTGCATCTGCCGGGGATAGTATTCCTTTTGGCGATTTTGAGATTGACCTTTGCCATTGCTCATTTGTGGCTGTGTTTTCGTGCTCTCGCGTGCTTAAGATCATGGCCCTCATTTAGCGCGACCACAGTGTGGCCTTTGTTATCGTTTGGAGGTTGGGTGACAGTTTCAAACTTGGTAAATCCGATTCTCCTGTCGGTAGACCGTTTTCTCATCGGATCGCTTGTCTCCATGGCGATGGTCGGCTATTACACGGCGCCGATGGAGGCCGTATCGAAGCTCTGGATTATTCCCGCGAGCCTGACGACCGCCGCCTTCCCCATCTGTGGCGCCTTCGGTCCGGCTCGGAAGCAGGAGTTAGATATCCTGTATGCGCGTTCCACCAAGTTTCTTTTTCTCGTGTTGGCCCCCATCAGCTTTACCCTTTTCCTTCTCTCACACCAGATCACGCAATTGTGGCTGGGCCCCGATTTCGTCGCCAAAAGTGGGCCGGTTCTCCAGATTCTGGCCCTGGGAGTCTTTGTGAACTGTTTCGCGCATGTCCCTTACTGCTTCATACAGGGCCTGGGGCGACCCGACGCAGCGGCAAAGCTCCTTCTCGTCGAGCTCGTGCCCTATGCGGCCCTCGCGTGGTGGATGATTCAGCATCACGGGATCATGGGAGCGGCTACGGCCTGGTCTATCCGAGTCGCTATCGAGGTGCTGCTCCTCATGGGAATCGCTTGGTGTCTCTTCGGACTATCCGTGCGCAGAACTTTCACCCGACGAACGCTAGGAG
>JAIQGA010000022.1 GCA_020072925.1 Terriglobia bacterium
CGGCAGGGATCAAAGTTTCCGACAAACAGATGGCTCAAATCCGCCTTGAGCGGGATGAATTTCATGGGGAATGGAATTACAGCATTCTCCCCCGGCGAAACCAAAGTTGACACACTTATTTGTTGACAGACTCTTAGCGTCACAGATAAGCGCAAATAGGGCCATATCTGGCATACAAGTTGGGTTCAGCGGTCCTGTAAATTCAATGATTTGAGTTGTGGATAACTACTCACAGCGATTTCTTAAACCGTGGGTCGGGAGTTCGAATCTCCCAGGCCTACCACTCCTTTTCTTTTATTCTCAAGAAGATAGAGGTATATGCTGCACCGCCGATGGCCCCAAGAGCGGCCGAGTGTAGTGAATTTGTAGTGGAACCTAGCACTTGACGGGCCTTAGAAAAAGGGTGGGTGGTCCTTCCCCACAGGCTGCAGTTGATGATTGTCGAGAAAGGCAAGGTGGAATCCGGGATCGGTCACACCCAGCGAACCCCGCTGAAAGGCCTGCGGTTCGAGAGCTTGGAGGAAGCCCAGGCTTATCTCGATCGCTGGGAAGCCCATTGGGCGGACACGCGCATCCATGGCACCACCAAGCGGCAAGCGGCCGCCATGTTCGCCGAAGAGAAAACGGCTCACCTGCCCCTGCGGATCGAGCCCTTCCGCTATTGCCAGTACGGCCAGCGCACCGTGCACTTGGACGGGTGCGTAGAGGTCGAGGCCGCCTACTACAGGGCTCCGCCCCGCTGGATCGGGCGCCTGGTCAACGTGCAGTGGGATGAGCTCTACGTGCGCCTGCTCGACCCTCGGACCGGCCAACTCTTGCGCGAGGATGTTCGCCAGAAACGCGGCGGGCATCGCATCCAGAAGGAGGATCACCTGAAGCGGACGCCGCTCGGCACCCTACAGTTACTGGCGCGGGCGGAACGCGCCGGAACTCACATCGGCGCCTTCTGCCAGGCCATTCATCACGATCAAGGGGAACTGGGCGTGCGCCGCATGTTGGGCGTGCTCGCCTTAGCCAAGAAGTTCGGCCTGGCCACGGTCGAAGAAGCCTGCGCGGCGGCGCTCGAACTGGGCGTTCACGAATATCCCTTCGTGCGCCGCTACTTGGAGCGACGACCTCATGGCCATCTACTTCAGCATGAGTGAGGCGGACGTCGAGCTGGCCCTGAAGCAGCCCTGGGTGGGCATCGGGTCAGACGGCGCTGCGGTCAACCCCTCCATGGAATTTATGGGCCGATCGCACCCTCGCTTTTACGGCACCTTCCCGCGGGTGCTCGGCGTGTATGTGCGCGAAAAAGGCGTGCTCACGTTGCCGGACGCTGTGCGCAAGATGACGTCGCTGCCCGCGTAGATCACCGGCCTGACGGACCGAGGTCTGCTGCGTCCCGGCATGGCGGCCGACATCGTCGCGTTCGATGCCCGGACCGCGAAGGATCGCGCCACTTTTGAAGACTCTGTCCAATACCCCGTGGGGATTCCTTACGTGATCGTCAACGGTGTGGTCGTGATCGACAAAGGCGGACACACTGGAGCCAAACCCGGTCGCGTGCTTGAACCGAGCCACTAAGACACGTCGAACAACAGGACGGTGTAGTCTTTGGACGACAGCGTGTTTTCGATGGTCGGCCAGACTCTCTTATGCTCGGCGGAGGCCACCCATTTCTGCCGTAGTGGCTCGCTCTGGTATGTCAGGCAGAACCGATAGTTGACCCCGGTCGGAACACTCCCTTGCAGTGCTGAGCGCAGCTTCAGCATTTTCACATCAATGTATCCTGGATGTTTGACGGCCTCGGGACGAAAGATAGTTTCGAAATTGTGCAGCATCTCCTTTTCCCTGGCCGGATCAACCGCCAGGTCAACGTGCAGTTGGATGGGATGCGCGGGTCCTGCGGCAACGGCGCTGGCCGCACTGGCCCCGGCTGCGAGCATGGTCTTCAAGCAGGTTCGACGTTTCATTTTCCCTCCTTCGGCTGCCGTCGCTTACTGATAGAGTTGCTTCTCGCCCGCTACCGCGAGCTTAATCCGGTAAAGGCCCGTACGCGCGGTGATGTAGAGAGATTTCCCATCATCACCCCAATTGCAGTTGGCAGGCGTCTCCGGCGGTTTGATTGTGCCGAGGTGTTTGCCGGCCGGAGAGAATACCCAGAACCCGCCGGGGCCGGTGGCATAGATGTTGCCCTTTTCGTCAACCTTCATGCCGTCCGGCAAACCATCTTCCTTCTCCGTCGTCACGTCGGCAAACACGCGCCCGTTCGCGACGGCGCCGTTCTCGGCGACGTCGTACGCCATCCACACCTTCCTCTTCTCGTCCGAGTTCGCGATGTAAAGGGTCTTCTGATCGGGAGAAAATGCAATGCCGTTGGGCCGCGTCAGGTCCTTGATGACTACCTGCAATCTGCCTTTGGCCAGGCGGAAAACGCCGTTGAACTTCAGCTCTTTGGCCGGGTCGCTGTCCTGATTGGGCAAACCGTAGGGCGGATCGGTGAAATAGAGCGATCCATCGGAGCGGTAGACGAGATCGTTCGGACTGTTCAACCTTTTTCCCTCGAACTTGTCAACAAGGGTGCTCACCTTCATGTCTTGGCTGATGCGCACAATGCGGCGGTAGCCGTGCTGGCAAAGCAGGACCGCACCATCTTTATCAGCGGTCATGCCGTTCGGGCCGTTGAATCCGCCCGGGGGCAAATAACCATTTCCGTCATACCCGCCCGGGTTGAGAATCTCGGTCACCCTTCCGTCCGGAGACCATTGCCGCACCACGTTTCCAACCACATCACTGAACCAGAGGACGCCGGATGGTCGCCAGATCGGACCCTCGGTAAACGTGAATCCATCCGCCAACTTTTCAATCTGGGCATCCTGGGGGACAAGAGCATCAAAGGCTGGGTCCAGCCGCACGATGCTTCCCACGGCGGCAGGCTTTTGCGGGGCGGGAGCGGAAGGCGGCGTCGTGGAACATGCGACGGTTAGAACTAAAACAGCAAAGGCTAACGTCAGTTTCATCCTTGGCATTTGCAGTTTGACCTCGTTTCAGTTCGGAGTCGCACCCTTCGCCCGTGAAGGGCGGGGCTACTCCATCCGCAGCAACCACGTGACGGCGTTCTTCTGCAACTTGAAATACTCGGGTTGCCACATTGCATGAAGCGTATGGCCGACGGCGGTAAAGGCCACGCGTCCTTTACCGAAGTCGTACGCCCAGCCTGCGATCGCCTTCGCGCCCAGGTCTTTTCCCTCGTAGACGTCGGTCAGGCCATCGATGTTCTCACTTCGCAAGAAGATATATTGAGGATCTTTGTCATACGTGACGAAGTGCTGTTCGTCGTTCACCATGAAGTCTTGAACACCGCGCGTGATCGGATGATCCTTATTCACCACCGATACTTTGAAGGGGCGCAAGGGCGGGTGATCAATGTACGCCCCACCCATCACCTCGCGATAGTCCCTGGAAGAGAGCGAGATGTGACTGCTGTTATGCAAGGCGTAGAGCCCACCCCCCGCCTCGACAAAGTCCTTGATCGCCGCGCCCTGCTCTTCCGTAATCCAGGGCTCGGATTGCTCCTTCGGCCAATTCGCAAGGTTCTCGAGCGAGTGGGAGTATTCGTAATCGTTGGGCTCGAGATAGCCGTGGGGCCAGATCATTCCGTCGCGCAAAACAACAAACAAGCGGTAAGGCCGCAAAAGTCGCGCGGAGATTTGATCGTAATTAATAGTGCAATCGATCGGCAGGCTTAGCTCACCGAACAGTCTGCTCAAGGCGACGCGGATGTAGTCGGCGTTGTGATAGCGGTCGCCGATGAGGGCGAGAACCCGGGGGCGTGTTTGATCCGTGGGGAGGGCACGGTTCGCTTCGCGCGGTTCCAGGAGAAACCCCGCCGAAGCTAACGCGCCAGCGCTCTTCAGCAGACTTCTTCTTGAAATGGCAGGTTTCATGGCAGCACCACCCGTCGAGGGTCAACCCGCGAGGCAACGGCCGAGTATAGCACCAGGATAGCGAGCTGTCGGCAGACTCAAAAACAGCAAGTAGCCAGTCCGCAAGCGGTTCGAAGGCCTGTAGTGCGGACCCAAGCCGTAGGATCTGCGTCGACCGCTGCGAGACTTCGGTTGAAGCTTGGGTTCACAACTCAAACTCCTTGCCGTCCAACATCATACGTGGTTCCAATAGCTGGCAACAGTTTCGCTTGACACCCGAGGGACCTCGTGTCATAGTTTGCGCCGCAGGTAATTTACTAACCGATTACGGGGCGTCGATACAACCGAAATACGTCGCAGAGGTCGTAGTCTTATTGGAAGACTGACACGAGATACGGCCAGAGTCTGGGCACTTGCATTCTGTGTGCAGGCCTGAACCAGCTCCAAGTTGGCTGAACAATGGGCGAGCCCGAGGGGGAGTGAGGGTTGCAGGGGCGGCCGGACTGGGTCGGGTCCTATGGTCTGAGCTTTCTGTATCCGGCGAATGGGTTGTTTCCCCGTCGGCGCGAGACAGATGGCAATAGCTGAGGAATGGTGTTTCCTATGGACAGCCCGATTAGCCACCTAATGGGTGCGCTGGCGAGGCTGGACATCCTTTTGGAGTCCGCCGTTGCTGCGACCAAGGCATGCGGCGAGCCTGGGACGGCCGCACCGTTCCCGGGCCTCTACATTGCTCCCGAGGAAGCCGCCAGTATGCTCAGGCGCGCACCTGGCGTCCCCCGATTTAGGGAGGGCCGGGTTGAATCCGAGTCGCTCTTTGGCCCTACCGTGGAATTTCCGCCTCTGGCATTACTAGTAGAGTCCTTCGGTCTCACTTCCTTCGATCTCGACGTCATTGTAGTCGCGCTCGCCCCGGAGCTAGATCTGCGCTACGAACGGATCTATGGCTATCTTCAGGACGACGTGACCCGTCGCCGCCCCAGCGTTGACTTAGCGCTCAACCTGCTCACGTCCACCGCCGAGGAGAAACTCTCACGCCGCGCCCACTTCGCGGTCGAAGCTCCGCTCATCCGTCACGGCCTGGTGCACCTCGTACCTGACCCTAGCCACGTCCACCCGCCGCTGCTCGGACACTACCTGAAGCTCGATGAGCAGGTGGTTCGACTGCTGGCGGGCGAGGAGGGAATGGACCGCCGCCTCGAGAATTACTGCCGCTTGCTGAAGCCGGATGCTGCGACAACGCGTCTCGAGGAACTGCCTCTGGAGCGCGAGACTCTGGATGCTCTGCGTAACCTGATCCGCCGCGCCCGCGATACGAGCCAGCCGCTGAAGTTTCACTTTTCCGGTCGCCGCGGCTCCGGGAAACTCCGCGCGGCTCAGGCCCTGGCGAGCGAGTTCGGTCTGAGCTTGATCGTTGCGGACCTTAACCGCTGTCCCGATGGCAAAGCCGAATTTGAATCCACGTTACGCGTGACGTTCCGCGAGGCCTGGTTGAAGAATGCCATCCTCTATCTTGATGGCGTAGATCTCCTTCGGCACAGCGATCGAGCAATACAATTCCCGTACTTGATGGAGGCGGTCGCTGCGCACTCGGGCATCGTGATTCTGGCCGGAACCGAAGCCTGGGCTCCCGACGGCCGGGCGACTTCGGAGGTCATCGATGTCCCCTTTGCAGTTCCTGAATTCGCTCTTCGACGTGCGCACTGGCAGGCGAGCCTGGCGGCGCACCCCATCGTGCTTGGTGGGCAGGAACTCGACGCCCTCGCGGGCCGCTTCCGTCTGACGCCGGGGCAGATCGAGGAAGCGGTGCGTTGGGCGCGCAACCGGGCGATCTGGAGAGCGGCAAGCCATAGCACGAAGGTTGAGATAGAAGGTCCCTCTGCGGCAAACGTCACGCTGGCGGACCTTTTCGCCGGCGCGCGCGCCCAGTGTGGTCACGAACTCGCGAAGCTGACCCGCAAGATCGAGGCGAAGCAAACCTGGGACGACCTGGTGTTGCCGCCGGACCAGTTGTCTCAACTGCGCGAGGTATGCGATCAGGCGCGCTACCGCCACCTGGTTTTTGGCGAATGGGGATTCGGCCGCAAGCTCTCGCTGGGGAAGGGCCTGAATGCGCTGTTTGCCGGCCCGCCCGGCACGGGCAAGACGATGGCCGCGGAAGTCATCGCCGGCGAGTTGCAGCTCGACCTCTACAAGATCGACCTCTCGCAGGTGGTGAGCAAGTATATCGGGGAGACGGAGAAAAACCTGGACCGCATCTTCACCGCCGCGGAGAGCGCCAACGGCATTCTTTTTTTCGACGAGGCCGACGCACTGTTCGGCAAGCGCTCAGAAGTGAAGGATTCGCACGACCGCTACGCCAACATCGAGATTGGATACCTGCTCCAGAAAATGGAGGAGTATGAAGGCGTGGCGATCCTGGCTACCAATCTGAAGCAGAACCTTGACGAAGCCTTTGCGCGGCGCATGCACTCCATCGTGGAGTTCCCCTTTCCGGATGAAGAACAACGCCGGCGCATCTGGGAAGTCACCTTCCCGCGCGAAGCGCCTTTGGGCGGGGAAGTCGATTTCTCCGTGCTGGCGCGAGAAATCAAGCTGGCGGGCGGCAATATCCGGAACATCGCGCTGGGGGCCGCGTTCTATGCGGCGGCCGACGGGCAGGTGATCAACCTGACCCACCTCGCCCGTGCCGCGCGGCGCGAGCACCAGAAGCTGGGCCGCGCCTGGGATGAATCTTGCCTGCGAGCCGCGGACCGGCGGGTGCATTAGAAGACCATGGCGACCGATTCGAAAGCTCACGAGGATGCAGGCAAGCAGCGCGACGCAGTCACGCGCCTCGACCCCGAACTTGCCGGCGCGGTCGAGAGGCCCCGCGTGTCCGGCCTGGCCGGAGCGTTGCTCAACTTGCAGCGCAGCCATGGCAACCGCTTTGTGCAGCGCCTCGTGGGTGAAGGGCTGATTCAACGCAAATGTTCCTGCGGCGGCGCGGGCGGAGCTTCGGGCCAATGCTCCCAGTGCGAGGAGGAGGAGAAGCTGAAGGTACAGCGCCATGCGGGGGACCAAAGTGCCGCGGCCGTGGCTCCGGCCCACGTGGCTGAGGTGCTGCGCGCTCCCGGCCAACCCCTCGGGTCAGAGGTCCGCCACTTCATGGAGGCGCGATTCGGCCAGGACCTCAGCCACGTGCGCGTGCACACCGAAGGCCGGGCATCAGAATCGGCCCGGGCCGTTGATGCACTAGCCTATACTGTAGGCCACAACATTGTTTTCCGGGAAGACCAGTACCAGCCTCGATCGGGAGAGGGCAAGAGGCTCCTGGCGCACGAGTTGACGCACGTCTTGCAGCAAGGCGGGGCAGCCCCGCGCTTGCGCCGCGTGGCGGCACTCAACGCCGCGCAACAGCAGAGTCCCCCGGCGGAGACGGCCGCCCCCGGTGAATCCACCACGTCTTTTCAGGCCAAGCTGGAGATCAGCCAACCCGGGGACTTCCACGAGCAGGAGGCGGATCGCATCGCGGACGAAGTGATGCGCATGCCGGATCCGGCGGCTGGGCGGGGACTGGACGCGGACAAGAGCAGGGAGGAAGGTTCAGCCGTGGTTACGGATGCCGCTCCCGCACCCTTCATGGCCGTCACGCCCGTTTCCTCTTCCCCGGTCCAACGGCAAACGCCGCCTCAGCCTACATGTCCAACGACCGTGACATTTTCATTCGGCACTGATATCGTGCAGGTTCCCCGTTGCGGCACCCAGGCGCTCACCGCCTCGACTGACGGGGTGGGAGTGGCCTGGTCACTCCTGGCCGATCCCACACCTGTGAATGCGGGTACCACCATTGCCGCGGACGGTACCATCACCATAGCCGCAACCCAGGCCGCCGGGCAGATCAAGGCTAAAGCCAGCGGTCCCGGCGGATGCTTCTTCGAAAGAGGCTTCAGGCTTCGCTCTCATCCCACCGGAATTACCAGCACTTCGATTGTAGGCGGTCCCTCGGGGGGCGCGTCAGACTACGGCGCCTTTTTTGAGCACACGTTTATCAGCAGCGACGGGAACGTCGCCTCCCTCGAAAATGTCGGGGTGGGGGAGCGATTCGCTGGCATTCCGAATCCAACCGCGGCAACGCACGCCATCACCGCTCCTACTAACCCGTTCGGCGGAACGTTCACACTGAGCACTGCAACGTTGACGCCCAATGCGACAAACAATTGGTTCTTGACAGCATCGGGACAGCTTGGCGGCACTCACGATAGCGTGTCGATTGGCAGAGCAGGTATAAACGTCGGCCGTTTCGTTCAGAGCGCCTCCAACCCGTCACCACCCAGCGGACTGCCGGCGGATATGACGATTGTGCAGGGGCTTCACTGGTTCTGCCCTCAGGAAGCTGCGGCCAGTCGCTGGCAAATGCCCGCCTTTGTAAATGTGGCGCATAGCAGGACTTTGCGAAACCGGGGTGGAACGGTTGAATTTGTCACGACGGTGAACGGCGTCCCGCAGGTGGATCCCTACACAGGCCCCGTCGCTGTGTTCAACGTGAATGCCTCGCCGGTCAGCACCCCCAAAAGTGCGGCGGCGCCCGCCGCGCGCCGGACGGTAAGCATCACCGCGGATACCTTGCCCAGCAGCCTGCCTGCGGGAACGGGCCTGACATTTTCCATTGTCGGCGCGGCTCTCGGGTGCACGGTAGCTCCCGATCCCACTAACAATCATGCCGCAACCCTTACAATTGGGACGAGCAGCGGGACGGTGGTTGTGCAAGTGGCGGATTCCACGAATACGAATCGCGCCCGGGTGAGTGTGACCATTACGTAGAGAGATAGACACTACTGATTGCCGGGAGAACGGCGGGTGAAGTCAGGTGGTTAAGCGATGATCCAGGACCTCAGTCAGACGTTGCGAGCCATCTTGACCCAACCGGGGCTGCCCACGGAGTTGGGAAAGGCGCTGATTGCCTTCGACCGGCCTAGCGATCCGTACAGCCCGACGCAAACCACGATTAACCTGTTTCTCTATGACTTGCGCGAAAACCTGGAGTTGCGCAACAACGAGCCGGTGGTGACCACCAGCGCCGGCCAAGCTTCGATTGCCACGGCGCCCATGCGCCTTGCCTGCACTTATTTGGTTACCGCGTGGCCCGTGGGTGGAACTGACCTGCCTTTGCAGGAGCAGCAACTTCTGAGCGAGGTCTTGCAGGTGCTGTCGAAATACCCCTTGATTCCAGCCTCGTTCCTGCAAGGGAGCCTGGCGGGCCAGGACCCTGCGTTACCTTTGGTGGCGCTGCATCCGGATGCGCTCAAGAATATCTCCGAGTTCTGGACCTCGCTGGGCAACAAACTGAAGCCCTCACTCAGTGTTACCGTGACGATTTCCATGCCGATGTTCGCCCCCGTCACCGCGCCCATGGTCATCACCGCGCAGACCGGCCTGGAGCAGATTGGTCTACCGGCCACTCACGTCCTCTCGCTCACGATCGGCGGCACGGTGACCAATGCGGCCAATGCGCCGGTGGCGGGCGCCACGGTCACGCTGGTCGAACTCGGCTCGACAGCGACTACGGACGCCGATGGACGTTACAGCCTTGGCCCGATGGCCGCCGGAAACTTCACGCTGCACGTGGTCTCGGGTGCATCAACGAAGGATAAGAGCATTACAGCCCCGGCAACAGCCGGGAACAACTACGACGTTCAACTGAGCTAGACAACAAACCTTATTCCCGGCAGGGGAAAACGAAGGAGGAAACGCTATGCCAAGTTATCTATCACCGGGCGTCTATGTGGAAGAGGTTCCTCCACTAGCGCGACCCATCGCCGGCGTCGGGACGAGCACTCCCGGGTTCATCGGGGTCATACCCGATACCGTGCAAATCCCAGCTCCCACTATTTCGACGGACGCCGCGACCGATATCGCGCGCGGCTTTAAATACGTGGATGTCACGCTGCCCGCCGCGGCCTCGGCACACTTCATCACCACCTGGTCGCAATACACGAAGCTGTTTGGCGATTTCGTCGGCGACTCGAGCGCGAAGGCGACGACGGCTGCGAGCCCGGCGGTCAACGCGGGACAGAGCAACCTGGCCCATGCCGTCTATGGTTTCTTCGACAATGGCGGCACAGGCTGCTACGTGACCCGTGTGGCGACGGATGCTGACCTTCCCAAGGCCCTCACTGCGTTCGCGCAGATTGACGACATTTCAATGGTCGCGGCGCCTGGCCTGACCGGGGCTTCGGACTACACGGCGCTCGAGGCCCACTGCGCCAAACTGCTGGACCGGGTGGCGATTCTCGATTGCGTCCAGACCGATAGCGGTACGGCATTTGCCTCCGGCGATTTCACCCCCCTGGAAAACACTCCGTCGGAGACGCCCGCCGGAGTCCGCCCGCCGAATTCTGATTTCTCCGCCGCCTACTTTCCGTGGATTCAGGTTGCAGACCCGGCGACAGCGCTGATCGGCGCCAAGGCGACTCCGCCGTCTTCCGGGTTGATTTACGTACCCCCCAGCGGCCACATTGCCGGGATTTACGCCCGCGTCGATGCCAACCGCGGTGTCTTCAAGGCCCCGGCCAACGAGCCCGTCCTGGGAGCGACGGCGTTACAGTGGATGCTCTCGAAGGCCGATCAGGACAATCTCAACCCGAAGGGCGTAAACATTATCCGCGCCCTGGGCGGCTCACTCCAGGTGTGGGGAGCGCGCACCGTGGGCGGCGACGCTAACGGAGATTACAAGTACATCAGCACGCGCCGCTACTTCAATTACCTCCGCAAGTCGATTGAGCAGGGTACGCAGTTCGTGGTGTTCGAACCCAATAACACCTCTCTCTGGCAACGCATTATTCGCTCCGTGAGCGACTTCCTGCTCAATGAGTGGCACGCGGGCGCCTTGTTTGGCGACACGCCGAAACAGGCGTTTTTCGTGAGGTGCGACGAGAACACCAATCCCCCCGAGGTGCGTGAGGCCGGAGAGGTGGTAACGGAAATCGGCGTCGCAATCGTCAAACCCGCGGAGTTCGTGATCTTCCGCATTCAACAGACGACCGGCGGATAGTGCGCGCCCTGCGTCTTCATAATCCGATGAGGAGGAATTCCGATGGCTGGAAGAGTTGATCCTTACAAGAATTCTCGCTTCCTGGTGGAGATTGACGGCATCGTGCAAGCCGGCTTTTCAGACTGTTCGGGACTCGGCTCGCATGTGGAGCCCGTCGAATACCGCGAGGGGGGCGATCCGAACACCGTACGCAAACTGCCGGGCAAAGTTACTTACCCCGACATTACCCTCAAGTGGGGCATCACGGATTCGCGCGAGCTTTACGACTGGCACTTCGCCGCCGTGAGCGGGCATATCCAGAGGAAGAACGGTTCCATCATCCTGCTCGACGATACGGGGGCTGAAAAGGTGCGCTGGAATTTCTTCAACGCCTGGCCCAGCAAGTGGGACGGCTCGGCGCTCACGGCCAAGGGGAACGACGTCGCCATTGATTCACTAACCGTGAGCTGTGAAAGGGTGGAACGGGCATGAGCTCGATTCACACCGAGTTTGAATTCGCGCTTCCCCGCGGCTACCTGGACGCGGAGGGGAACCTGCATCGCGAGGGTGTGATGCGGCTGGCAACGGCGGCGGATGAAATCCTGCCGCTCAAAGACCCGCGCGTGCAGTCCAACCCCGCTTACCTGGTGGTGATCCTGCTTTCGCGGGTTATCACCCGGCTCGGCTCGCTCGAGGCCATTAATCCCAAGGTGATTGAAGGACTCTTTGCGGCGGACCTCGCGTACCTGCAGGAGTTCTACAATCGCATCAACCGCAATGGCAAGACGGCGCTCAGGTTGGTCTGCCCGCACTGCCAGCAGGCCTTCGAGGCGGAGCCCGAACCCCCGGGGGAATCATAGGCTACCCCCTCGACCGGCTCTACGAGGAGGTAGCCTATATCGCTTACCACTTCCACTGGCCGCACGAGCAATTGCTGGGGCTCGAGCACGGCGAGCGGCAGCGGTGGGTGGAGGAAATCGCCAGAATCCTCAGTCGTGAGAGAAAGTAGGACGGGCAACACCAGCCTTGTCTTGTTAAGGGAGGGAAAAGCTGACCGACATGCCTGCTGAACCGCCAGGACAATCCGGAATACAGGGACTGGCCTTGCCTGCGGCTACACGAACTCGCCTGGCGTGGCGACCGCCGGCATTGCGGGCGGCGCAATCGCTCTTCTCTGGAATGCCTGCTTCGTTCCCGGCTCTCGCACGGGTTAATCGCCTGCTTGAATGGCACAGACTCCTGGCGCATCGATTCCGCCCCTGGCTGGGTTGGGCGCCGTCGCCGCTGGAGTTCGGCGCGCAGTTGACTGTCAGGACTTTTCGGGAAGGTCAGTCGCTTGGAGCGGCAGTCTCCACGGGTGTTACTCCTTTGGCTCAGCGGTTCGGTCCACGGGAGCCGCGGTCTTACACTGCCCCGCCTCCACCAGCGCAGATGGAGGACTCACCTGAAAGATGGTCTGCGGATACTCAGCCCGCCCGGCGGTCACATCAAATCGCGGATGACGAAACTGGCATATCCGGTTCTGGACCATTCGCCGACGAAATCCCGCGAGGGGAAGCGGAACCCGAATCGAGGGGACTGCCGAATTCGTATCGAGAAGAACCGTCGCCTTTCGCGTTGCCGAGCTCGCCGCTTCTTTCCGTGCTGCGATTGCCGGAAGCGCCTGAAGTACCGCGACCGCGATTGCGATTGAGTGTATCGCCGATATCCCGGCGCGAGGTGACGGGGGTTTTTCCTCAAAGCGAACCCGTTTTGGCCGACACCATCATGGCCGAGCCAAGCAGGGAAAAGGAAATCACGCGAATTGTCGCGAATGAAACGAGCACGACAAACTGGGAGGCGGCTCGTCAGTCAATTGCGACAGCCGCATTACGAGCGCCAGACGTTGCCGCCGATCCAAATGCGCGGAGCCAAACCGCGATTGAGAAGCTGATTGAACAGACCCGCAAGCCGGTTCCCTTGCCAGGCCTCGAGATTCGCGTCGTCAAACCCAGCGAGCGTGAGGAAGGCGACCAGCGCCGGAGTGCTGACGAGAGAGACAGGGCGACATCCAATACGCCCGCCTCGCCGCCCGTGCCCCCGGCACCACAGCTCGATATCAATGCCGTCGCCGACAAGGTCTATCAGACCCTTCTGCGTCGCCAGCAATTTGAGCGTGAAAGGAAGGGCTTCTACTAATGCCGCTTACCAAGGCTCTCATCGTCAACACGGATGCAATTATCCCGCTTCCCATCCCGGTGATGTTTAACCCACCGGAGTATCGCATCCAGAAGACCAACCAGTTTGCCGAAGTGGGCATTCCCGGGCTCGGCTCGTCACTCCTGCAATTCGTCAAAGGCGGCTCGGAAACGCTGAGCATGGATTTGTTCTTTGACACCACGGACCTGGGCGTGGACGTCCGGGTGTTTACGGAGCTTGTCGTCAGCCTGACTTCCTTGAATGCCAAAACGCACGCACCACCCAGCCTGATCTTTATCTGGGGCACGTTAATTTTCCCCTGCGTGCTCGAAAGCGTGACGCAACAGTTTGACTACTTCAACCCGATTGGCATGCCCCTGAGGGCCAAGCTGACTGTGAGCCTCAAGGGGCGGGATCTGCTGGCGGACCTCCTCTCCAGCATTCCGCTCGAATCGGCCGACCGTACGAAAGGCGTCGTGGTGAAGAGCGGCGACACACTCCAAGCCATTGCGGCGGAGGAATACGACGATCCGCGCCAATGGAGACTGATCGCGGAAGCGAGTGGCATCGACAACCCGCTGACGATTCAGCCGGGTCGCGCCCTTGCCGTACCGCCCTTGTTATCGCCATAGGAGTTGCGAAGCGCCATGGGGTTGCAGGTTCTGCCCAATATCTACGTACCAACGTTCGACATGGCGGTGAATTATGTGCCGCTGCCGCTACCGATCGCCAAGCAGGTTATTTCGATCAGCGTCACGCAGCATCTCGATCCGCCGAACTCATTCCGCTTCCGGCTCAATGACCCGAAATTGATACTGGCCGATCCACAGACCGGGTTGTTCACCGAGGGCACGCGAGTTGATATCAGCATGGGATTCGTCAGCAACACCAGGAAACTGATCGTGGGCGAGATCACCGCGCTGACTGCGGACTTCCCCAACAGCGGCCCTTCGACGCTCGAGGTGGAAGGCATGGACCTATTGAACCGGCTGTCGCGCGGCACCGTCTACCGCCGCTTTGACGGCCCCGACCCCAGCAGCGGGCTTTCGGACGATGAGATCGTCACGCAGATCGCTTCGGAGATGAACCTGCTGCCCGACGTTGACCCAACCGGGCCGCGGGCGGAGGCCCGAGTGCAGTCAAACGTCAGCAACCTGGCGCTTGTAAAGCAACTCGCGGACCTGGACGGCTATTACCTCTGGGCGGATGGTGACACACTCCACTTCAAGCAACAGCGGCCGGCGCCGACCAGCATCAGCCTGGAGTGGGGCAAGACGCTGATGAGTTTTTCACCGCGACTGACGACCGCAGGTCAGGTCCAGAGCGTCGAAGTCCGGGGGTGGGACCCGGTTCAAAAGCAGAGCTTCTCTGTGACCGTTCAGCGACCCGGTGGCCCCACTTCGGGGTTGTCTGCAAGCGGACAGAGTCAATTGACGATGGGCTCCGGCGGGCAGTCGAAGTTGTTGGTCACCGACGCCAAGGTGGCGAGCGCGCAGGAGGCACAGGATTACGCACAGGCAATCTTGACCAATCAGCAGCAGACCATGATCACCGGCAGCGGCACTTCCGTGGGCCAACCAGATATGCAGGTCGGCACCCAGCTTGACTTGCGGGGCATCGGTCGTTTCAGCGGCACATACACGGTTCAACAGGCCACCCACACAATCAACGCAAGCGGGTATCAGACATCATTCGAGGTGCGCAGACAGTCATGAGCTCCGTCGGAATTTTCGAAGGCGCAGGTGGCCAAGCTCACGGTCGCATGTCCGGAGTGGCGGTGGCCGTGGTGATCAATAACCAGGATCCGCAAGGGTTGGGGCGCGTGCAAGTCAAGTTGCCGAGCTACTCCGATCTGGACATCGGTCATTGGGCGCGCGTCGCCGTGCTCATGGCGGGTAATCAGCGCGGCTCGTTCTTTCTGCCCGAAGTGGGAGACGAAGTGCTGGTCGCTTTCGAGGCGGGGGATCTCGAGCGTCCATTCGTACTGGGAGGGCTTTGGAACGGCCAGGACAATCCCCCCGACACCAACGCTGACGGAAAGAACAACAAACGCTTCATCAAGTCGCGCAGCGGCCACCTCGTGAGGCTGGATGATACAGACGGTGCGGAAAAAATCGAGATCATCGACAAGAGCGGAAACAACAGCATCACCTTCGACACGGCAAACAACACGATTACGATTACCTCGGCGCAGGACATCAATATTGACGCATCGAACGGGACGATCAAGCTGACCGCGCAGAATGTCTCGATCAGCTCGACCGCCGACACCAAGATCGAGCCGCAGGGCGGGCTGACACTGCAAGCGAGCGGCAATACGACCATTAAGGGCGCCGTGGTCAATATTAATTAGCGCCTGACAAGAGATTTGTTTGGGGGGAGATTTACACGATGGGCATGCCGGCAGCAAAACAAGGGGACAAGATCACGGCTTCGGATATGCATATGATCCAACCTCCGGGACCTTCCTCGCCGGTGCTGACACCTCATCCTTTCATGGGTGTTATCGACGGCGGGCTGAGCACCAACGTCAACATCATGGGTATGCCTGCGGCTACCAAGGACAGCACGGCGACGAATACGCCGGCCCATCTTCCCATTGGCGGGACGTTCGTGAATCCCCCGACCAACAAGGCCACGATCATGATGGGAAGCGCGCTGGTGAATATCAACGGCAAGCCCGCGGCGCGCAACGGCGATACGGCCAATACCTGCAACGACCCGTCGGACCTGCCGGTGGGGACTGTCGTTGCGGTCGGCACGGTGAATTTCGGCTAGTGCCGTTCCAACTTAATGGGGCGGTGAATTCCGTTTCTGACCTGCCTACCATCAGATGGTACTTGGCATACGCGGATTAGGTGCAAAAGGTTGGAACGGCACTGGGAGTCTTTCCCGTATGAACAACGGCAGGGACGCAAGCAAGAAATTTCTAGGCGTGGGGATAGCTTTCCCGATGGACGTCGATGGTCAGGGTCGCGTCGTCCTCAACAGTTACGAGGACCATGTCCGCCAGTCCGTCCTGCTTATCATGCAGACCGTAAAAGGAGAGAGAGTCATGCGCCCGGACTTCGGCGCCGGGCTTCAGACGCTGGTCTTTGAGCCGGCCGGCCCGACCACCGCGGCCCTGGTACAGCATGAGATCAAGCAGGCGTTGGTACGCAACGAACCTCGCATTGATGTTCTCAACGTTCAGGTGACTGTTGATCCCGGCCAGCCGGGCGTGCTTACCATCAACGTCAAGTATCAAGTGCGCCAGACTGACACGATTTACAACGTAGTTTATCCGTTCTTTATCGAAAGGGGTTCGCTCTGATGCCGGCTCGCCCGCCCATTCTTGACACCCGCCTTTGGAGTGACCTGCTGGCCCAACTTCAGGCCCAGGCCGCGGTGGACCTTCCGCAGTGGACGCCTCCCGCGGAAGGCGATGCAGGCGTGATGTTGCAGCGTATCTTCGCGCGCTTTGTGGAAATTGCGCTGGAGCGTCTAAACCGCGTGCCGGAGAAGAACTTGCTGGCTTTCCTGGATGCCATGGGAGTGAGCACGCTCTCCCCGACCGCCGCCGAAGTGCCACTCAGGTTTTCCCTTCTCAAGAATTCTCCTCCGACTTTGGTTCCCAAAGGAACGCAGGCCGGCACCAAACCGGGCGCGCCTTCTCCTACTTTGACCTTCGAGACTACGGAAGATTTGACCGTGTTACCGGCGCAGCTCGTCAGTGCCTTTACCGTCGACCCGGTTTGGGACCGCTACGCCGACCAGGCTACGGGCGTAGCCGGTAAGGGCGCCATTGCCTTTACGCCCTTTGTCGGCACAGAACGGATGCCTCACATCCTGTATGTCGGCGATGACGCCCTTCTGAACTTCAGCCATCCTGCCGAGGCGGTGCTGACTTTCTCCTGGCTGGCCAGACCATCGGACGACGAAGTGCAGCAGTTTCTTGGCTCGCTTGCCTATCAATACCTGTCGGAGGGCGTTCTGACCACTGTACAACCGTCCTCGATCGGGGTTGCGATTACAGGAGACCGGGTGCAGGTGACGCTGGCCCTGTCACTCGCCATTGACTCGACTGGCATTGAAGGACTGGGGCTTTCTCAAACAGCCCAAAACCGCTGGTTAAGAGTTCTGTTGGCGGCTCCTTTTCCGGATGCCCAAGCGGCACACGACCTTGTGGTCAGGAACCTGACACTGGGCGTCGGGAGCGCGTCGAGCTTTCTGCCGGACCTCGCCTTTAATGATAATGCGCCACTCGATCTCACCAAGCAGTTCTTTCCCTTCGGCCAGGCGCCGGGCGCGGGAAGCACCTTCTACCTCGCGAGCCAGGACGCCTTCGCCAAACCTGGGAGCACGGCGACGCTTCGCTTCAATCTAAAGCCCGCCACTGCGCCCGTGATCGCCTGGGAATACTGGGATGGCAGCAAGTGGTCGGTACTGCCCTCCACGAGCGCGGTGGACGGAACGCAGGGCTTCACTCGGGACGGACTGATCTCACTCATTGTGCCGGCCCCCGTCCCCTCGGGCGGCCCAACCGGGGGTGTAGCGGCCTGGAGCAATGTCTGGGTCCGAGCCAGGCTGACTTCCGGAGGTTATCGAGGCGTTCCGTCAATCCCGTCGTTCAAGCTCATAACATCGACGAAACTCGCCCACGCCGCCCCTGCGCAGAGCACTTCGATTGTGATTGACACTTCCAATCTTGTGGCGGATGGAAATGTGGCGCAGTTCGCCGGTGTAGGGCAGGTCATTCAGGTAGACAACGACTTCTCAATCGTGACCTCAGTCAGCGGCGCGACTCTCAATATATCCCCGCCACTCTCGAATGCGCACGCCGCGGGAGCGCCGGTCACCCAACTTCTGACGACGCCCGTGGCCAAGGCGGCGCAAACCATTTCGCCGGGCGCTACGCAGATCATCGCCACTCCGACTGGCCCGATCAGCCCCGGGAATGTGCTGTTAATCGATGATATTGGAGGCCCGGAATTCGTAACGGTCAAGCAAGTCCAAACAGCGCACGACAACGCGGGCGCTCTCATTCCCGGCGCCGTAGCGATCAGTCTCGCCCAGGCCACTTCCAAGGTCAGCCACGCTGTCGGCGTGAGTCTCGCGGTGGTGTCGCCCATGAGCGTTCAAGGCTTTGCGGAAAACACCTGGGTGGACACGGCCCAGGAGTTCTTCCCGTTGGGGAAGAATCCCGGGGCAGGGGACGTTTTCTTGATGTACACATTCGGAGGCTTCTTTGCTTTCTTTGGCACGGCCGTGGCCTCCAGTTCGGCGGCCAGCCCGCTGGGCGGAGGGTTGGCGCCCGGGGGATCCGATCGTATTCCTGCGGCCGAACATGTGGCGCATGCTGACGCAGTCGCGAGTCCCTTGCTGAACGTCGTTCTCAACCCAGGCCTTGGGATTTTGAACGACGCCGTCTCGCCAGTTTTTGCGGTTGCTACCGGAGGTGGATTCGGGACCATTTCGCTGGGTGGCTGGAATATTTTCACCAACCCATTTTTCTACAGCCCCCAAGTGTGCATCAATATCAACGCCACCCTCAAAAAGAACTACCCGCCCGTGGGCATTGCCTGGGAACTCCTGAACTCGAACGGTTGGCAGCCGATCAACGTGCCAGACACGAACTCGAACAAGTTCCTGATCGACGGGCCGGGCGCCATCACCCTCCAGCTCAGTAATTGCACGGAGAACTCAGTCAACAATCAAAAGGGCTATTGGATTCGCGCTCGGATTACGAGCGGCAACTATGGCCTGCCGATCACTTACGTCGCCGTCGACCCGGCAGATCCTTCCAAGGGGTACCAGGTCCAGCCCGGCTCGGGAAACCTGAATCCGCCGATTCTGTCAGACGTTAGCCTCGCGTATGCGGCCACCCGGACGCTGCCCGGACTCGTGAGCCAGAACGGTTTTCTGTATGCGGACCAGACCTCCCGGAACTCAGCCTCCTTTTCACCCTTCGTCTCCGTCACGGACCTTGTTCCCATTCGTCACTCCGATCCTGAGCCTACGTTCTACCTCGGATTCGACGCGACCTTCCCGCAGCAACCGGTCAAGCTGTGGGTGGATGTCGCACCGCGATCCTTCGCGGGGAGCGTCGTGAAGGAAGTCTCGGTCGCTCCTTCGCTCCAGGGGGATCTCCCGCCGCTGCGATGGGAGTACTTCAACGGGACCGCCTGGAGTCTGCTCCCGGTCCTGGATCGAACCAACGATCTGACGGAGTCCGGCGTGTTGGAATTCCTGACGCCCACCGATCTTCAACCTCTCGCGCGTTTTGACTCCAATCCACGCTATTGGATCCGTGCCCGGTCATCACGCAACGACCCGTTCAACACCCAGCAGCTTGGCGGCGTCTCCCTCAACACTACATCAGCAATTCAGGCCGTTACGATTGACAATGAAATTCTGGGTTCCAGCAATGGCCAGAGCGGGCAGACGTTCCATCTTTCGAGCGCCCCCATCCTGGCCGGCCAAAAGGTGCTGGTGCGCGAACCTGAACTGCCATCGGGCATCGAGGCGGCAGAGCTTGAGTCAGAGGAGGGACGCGACGCCATCCAGCAGGTGTTCAACTCGCTCACGCAACAGAATGAAGTCTGGGTCCGCTGGCATGAGGTTGAAAACTTCCTCGCCTCCGAGCCGTTCGATCGCCACTACACGCTGGATCACAGCAGTGGGGTTGTAACCTTCGGCGACGGAGAACGGGGAATGATCCCCCCTACCGGGACCCATAACATCACCTCCTCCTACCAGACCGGCGGAGGGTCATCGGGCAATGTGGCGGCGGGAACGATCGCCCAAGTCAAGTCCAAGGTCCCGGGCGTCGGTTCCGTGGCCAACCCGGTCGCAGCGGATGGCGGGGCCAATGCGGAAAGCATCGCTGGCGTGCAAGATCGCGGGCCGCAGGTGATAAAGCACCGTGGCCACGCCGTGGCGGCAGGAGACATTGAATGGCTGGCACGTGAGGCTGCCGGTACTCGAGTGGCGCGCGCCAAGTGCCTGCCCAACGTGAACCGCGAACTGGCGTTCGAGCCCGGCTGGGTGACGTTGTTGATCGTCCCCGCAAGCGCGGATGTCAAACCTTCGCCCAGTTCCGAGCTTCTGCTGGAAGTGGAGAATTTCCTCGCGTCACGAGCGTTTGTAGGTGTTGCGAGCGGGACTCCCGCACGCGTGAACGTCATCGGCCCAGGCTTCATCCAGGTTACGGTCCTGGCAGAAATTGTTCCCCGGGTCTTGGAAGAGGCCCAGTCCGTCAAGCAGGCCGTGATTGAGGCTTTGGCAGCATATTTTCACCCGCTCACCGGAGGCCCGCAAGGAACGGGCTGGGAATTCGGGCGGTCGGTCTACGCATCCAAGGTTAACCAGTTGATCGAAAGCGTTGCAGGGGTAGATCACGTGACGGCGCTGCAGTTAGTCCCTAACCTGGCTCAACATCGCCTGATTATCGATACTTCCGGCAGCGTGAGTTCCTTCCTCGCCGAGGGGTTCGTGGTCATGACTCCCGATGGACGAAAATCGGGATTGATGGCAGAGGGCTCAGACACCAGCAGTGGCGAGTTGCTGGTCAAGGGGTTCAAGGAGCGCGACCCGATAGCCAGAGTGGTTGATCTGAAGGTCGTATCGGTTTCTGGGACTACGGTCAAGGTTACAAAGGCGGATGGGTCTGTTTTTGACGCTGACTCGCTGGGTATGCCTCGAGGCAGCGTCGTGATGAAATTTGACGGTAGCGCCAGCACACGGCTGGCACGAGGAATTCTGCCCAACCAGCCGAATGTCTCGAGCATCGTCCTCGAGACGCCGCTCGGTTCTCCGGGAGATATTCTGACGCTGTTCTATCCTTTTCCGATGACTGTCTCTGCTATCTCCGTGGAAACCATCAACCTGACGGTGAAAGGGACAGCGTTTCAATCCTCGCTCTCACTCTCGGGAGGAAAGGTGAAACCCAGGGGCAGGCCCGTCGCCGGATCCCACAAACTCGAAGCTCTCCGCGATGTCGGACTGTGGGCGAAGCTTTTGCGGGAAGTCGGCGCGACCATAGATGTCGCTCCATTCGACGTGGATGTTGACATTCCCGCCGGCACGCTGATTGTCACTCCGGATGGCACGCGCCAGAGTCCCCTGGTGGGCGGCTTTGTGGCGGGGCAGACTGGGATCACGCAGTTGACCGTAGTGGATTTAGATTTTGCGGCTTCGCTCCGTCCGGGTGACACGGTGCTCCTCGAGATACCCAGCCAGACCCTCGGCATTGATCCTTACGAGCCGGAGTTTGACTTCCCAGCCGGCAGTCTGGTGGCGACCCTTGACAATCGAGTCAGGCTTCCATTGCTCAGCACTGTCCCGACGGGCGAAATCGCAACCTCTATCCGCCTCGCTGACTTCGCGAGTGGCGATACCGTGGCCCCTGTCGGGTCCAGCACCGGCGGGTTTGCTGTAGTGACCGTCGAACCTGTGTTTGATGTGGTCGACCTGGATCCGAACTTCCTGGTTTATTCCGGCGCTCACCGGATCACCATGGTCGAGGAGTAAAGCCTGATGCCCATACCGCAATTGAATCTGGACGACCGCACATTCGACCAACTGGCAGCGGAGGGCAGGGCCCTGATCGTCAGGTACTTTCCCGCCTGGACGGATTACAACGAATCTGACCCCGGCGTCACGCTATTAGAGCTTTTCGCGTTCTTCACCGAAACGGCTATCTACGAGATCAATCGTGTTCCCGAGCGGAGCCTGGAGCGCTTTGCTGCACTGGTTGGGATTACTCGCACTCAGGGTGAAGCGATTGGGCAGACCCTTCGCAGGGCGCTGGAGAGTCTCAAACAGCAGTATCGGGCCGTCACGGAGACGGATTTCGAAGCCTTGGCGATCGCAGCGAATCCTTCGGCGATCGCTCGTTCAAAAGCTGTGGTGGAAGAGCCGCCCGCAACGATCATCGCCACAGTTCAAGCCGTCTCCGGAACAACTATCACCGTGTCGCCCTTCGGCAGCACCCTATACGGTTTGCGTGTGGGGGCAGCAATAAAGGTGCCGGGCCAGCCGGCGGTCACCACTCTGGCGGAAGCCATCCCGGCCAAGCAAGCAGGGGTGACCCGGATCGTGGTCGAAGACGCATCGTTTGCTTCTTCAGTTCAGAGGGGAGACGAATTGGAAATCGCGGTCGAGCCGACAGTCTTCCCATTCGACCAGTTCGTGAAGGTGGTCATCGTTCCGAAGCCCGCAAGCGGGAGTGAACTCCCGCCAACTGAAGCTCTTCGCCAGCAAGTCTTCGAATACCTGGCGCCTCGCCGCCTTATCACCACCCGGGTGAAAGTTGTGCCACCCGACAACACGACGGTCAGCGTCACCGTCACCGCGGTGCGCGACGCGACCAGCCGCGTGCAGGACGATGCGCTTGCGAACAGCGTGAGGTCAGCTATTACCGGATTCTTCAGCCCTGTGTCCGGAGGAGTCGACGGCAAGGGCTGGCCCTTTGGCCGCTCCGTGTTTCGGTCTGAATTGGAGAGCGTCATCGAAGGCCTGGAGGGTATCGATCACATCCGGCAATTGTTGCTTAACGGCGATGAGAACATCGGTGAAGTGAAGCTTGTTTCGGCCCTGTCACTTGTGAGCCTGGGCCAGCTTTCGGTAAACGTGGTGGACTCGTAAGACCCAAGGCGTTTCCAAGAACAGAGAGCACTTCAAAGATGGCGATTAACACGCGGCCAATTCAGTTTCGCGATTACCTGCCGGAAGTCTATCGCACGGGCGACGGCCTGAAGCTTACGGTCCAGTCGGTCGCAGGGACCACCATTGTCGTGGCGCCTTACAGCAGCGGCAGTTTGGGATTCCGGGCCGGCACTCCGGTCACGGCGCCGAACAGCGGAGCCCGCACGGTGCTGGCCCAGCCTATTCCCGCCAACACCTCGTTGTTGACCCAGATCCACGTTCAAGATGCTGCGTTCGCCAACTCGCTTCATGCCGGTGACACGCTGAACATCTACAGTTTCCTGCGCAGGTTCCTACAATCGTTCGAAACGCTCTTTGAACAATTGGAGGCGGAAATCGAGGGCACGGCGGACCTCGCGAGCGGCGGCATTCCCGATCTCTTCAGTCCGGACACGACGCCACCACCGCAGTTTGCCTATCGGCCTCAACCTGGGGTCGGAGGCTCCGCTTTTCTTAGCTATCTGGCAGACTGGCTGGCGCTGCCTTTGCGGCCCGAAAAGTCCGTTGACTGGAACCGCCAGTTTTTCAACACCGCGATTCCCCTCTTCTCGCAGCGAAGTACTCTGCCGGGAATTGATGGGATGCTTCGCGCGTGGCTCAAGGGGGAGTTGCTAGAGGGCGCACCAGCCCCACTGGTTGTCTCCGACCTTGGCTCGACCCAAACCGATGTTGATACGGTGTTTCAGCTCGGGGTAACAGCCACGGTCGGCGTGGACACGGTTCTGGGGGAAGGTCCGCCGTTCCTGTTCGTAGCAGATCTCATTACAGACCCGACCGTCACGGCCCTGCGCACGCCCTCGGGGCTCGATGTAATGCAGCGCGCTGCGCGCTTCATGCTGGATTCCGAAAAGCCCGCGCACACCTACTACGAACTGCGCATCCGGGCCAGGACCATGCAACTCCCACCGCCGAACCAGATCACGATTGATGGGGCGCCCGGCGCTCAGATCGGGGCCACGACCCTTCTGTGGCAAGACCCATGGGTTTATGACAGCGATTGAGCAAACCGCTTTGGGGCTCAGCGACCAGAATTTTGGGCAGAGAATTTCTCGACAAGGGAGGAGACGCCAAAATGGCAGACGCACTGAAACGGATGAACTACTTTGACCGCCAGTTTCTGCGCGCAGGTGATTTTCAGGACGAGCAGACGTACGAGCTCGATCGGCGGAGGCGGCACAATCGGCTGCTTCATGTCCCCGGCGTGGCGGAAGGATTACAGGTGACCGGAAGCGTGGGGGACTCCAGCGTGTCTGTATCGGCAGGCACGGCCTACGACGGGCTTGGACAGGAGATCATCCTGGGGAGCGCGCAACAGGTGAGTGTTTCCTCCATCTCGGGCGCCACAGCTTACGTGACCATCAGCTACTCGGAGCAAGGTTCCGACCCCAGTACCGATCCGGGCGTGAACGGCAACAGCACGCGTATCTCCGAAGTGCCTGCCCTGGCCGTCAGCAGCACACCCCCGGCGGCGCCGAACCTCAACATCCTGCTCGCAAAGGTCGCGCTCGCCAGTGGCAAGATCTCTGCCCCTCCGGATAACAGCGTCCGGACGAACGCCGGGACCGTGATGCCTGCCGACATAGGTGTACGTAGCCTTACTCTCACCAACAACGCGGTCGCTCCGGGGGGCTATCCGAAACTCGCCTGCAACCAGGCGAACTATGCCGCCCTCCAGAACGCCAGTCTGGCGTTGGATGCCCAAACCGAGATTGTCTTTCAGGATAATGGCCAGGTTCGGTCGCTCGACCAGAACCACAGACTGGTTTTCAACCGGACGAACAACCTGCTGGAGTTGCACGAGTCCGGCGACATTGTCCTCATAACGGGCGCCCCGCCACAAACCGAGAAGATGAGAGTCACCGCCAGTGGCCGTGTCGGCATCGGGACATCGAACCCCGATCGCCCCCTCACTCTCGAAGGGAACGCGGGCACGTACTTGAACGTCAGGGACAAGGGAGATCCAGGCGGTCCCTACGAAGTTCTGCTGGGCGCGGACACCGGAGGTGGCATTGTCTCCACGATAACCAACCACGACCTTCAACTTCGCGCGGGTGGCAACGTCACTCAAGTGATGATTAAGGCCAACGGGAATGTGGGTATCGGAACCAACACGCCTCGATCAGATCTGGAAGTCCAAACCGCGGCTCCCGGAAAGCTCGGTCCTTCGATAACTTTGACCAACCCCAGCGGGGGCGGAGGCGCTGCTTGCAGCCTGGATTTCAATACGTATGCGCCGCCCGCAACGGGCACCTACAATCCTTCCTCGCGGATTGCGGCCGTTGACGACAACGACTGGTCGAACAGCATCGTATTCCTAACCAACAAGCCCGGTGCCCCTAACAACGGTTTGGTCGAGAGGATGCGGGTCACCGCCAATCTTGGCGACTACGTTATGGACGTTACGGGCAGGATCAGGTTGCGACAGGGGACATTCTCGAGCGCCGGCCTATGGCTTTTCCAGACCACCCCTAACAATGACCGCGCCTTTGTCGGCATGGCTTCTGATACGCAAGTGGGCTTCTGGGGCAACACCGGAGCTGCCTGGGGACTTGTCATGGACACCGGCACCGGCAACGTTGGCATCGGTATCCAAACTGCTACCCCCGCAGCAAAGCTGGACGTTGGTGGGGCGATCCACGCGAGCGCCTTTCCCACTTCCTCTGACGAAAGATTCAAGACGAACGTCCAGCCGCTCACGAATGTCCTGGAGAAGCTCGAGAAGGTTCGGGGCATTTCTTTCGAGTGGAACGAACTATACGAATCTATGGGCCGCTCCACCCATCGTCGCGAAATCGGCGTGATCGCACAGGAATTGGAGCCCAACTTCCCCGAGCTCGTGAGCGCCTGGGACGAAGAGGGGCACCGGGCGGTTGATTACGGCCGCATGTCGGCGGTGCTTCTCGAAGCCGTGAAGGAACTGAAGGCGCAGAACGGCGCCTTACTGGCAAGAATTGAAAAGCTGGAGAAAAAGGATGCAGTTTCAGTTCGTGGCAAGCGAGCCCGCACCATGGAGACAGCAAGCGACGAAGGGAAGGCCGCCGACGCCGAGTGACGTCGCCCTCTCCGCCTGGGTGTGCCCGGAGGTAGAGAATGCTGACCTTTTCGAAAAAGAGGAACCAAACTCACGAGCCGGTGTCCGCCAGTCATGATCGGTCTAGAAATAAATCACCTGAACCGGATGGCCGCGAGCATCCCATTCTGCACTTGCAGCGCACAATCGGTAATCAAGCGGTGGTACGGATGTCGCAGACGAATTCCCAAGAGCGTCCTGCCGATCTGACCGTTCCGGCGCCGTTTGGCAGGGAAGAAGACCTGGACCGGGGACGCGGACGTGCCGACCCGAACGCTGCGGAGTCGGCGCATGAACGGCAGAACAGCCCCGAGGTGGAAGCCGCGCTTTCCGAGGACGTTCCGCTCGCCGTGCGCGAGGTCCTGATGTCGCCGGGCCAGCGTCTCGACGGCGCCGCGCGCGCCAGTATGGAGGCTCACTTTGGCGAGCGCCTCGGTGAGGTCGCGGTGCACACGGATGCCAAGGCCGCTGAATCGGCGCGATCCGTGGGTGCGCGGGCATACACGGTGGGTCATCACATCGTGTTCGGGGCAGGGGAGTATCGGCCAGGAACACCGGTAGGTGACGCGCTACTGGCCCATGAGGCCGCCCATGTGGCGCAGCAGGGCGGCGCACACGGGCAGGCCCGGCAAGATGATGCGCGCCTGGAACACGAAGCCAATGCCGCGGGCATATCATTCGCGATGTCGCTTGGGAGTTACGCAACGCGCGCGGCACGCGGCCTGAAATCCGGAATCCGACTCCAGCGATGTCAGGTTTCTTCTGCGCAGCAATTAAGCCCTCCCAGCTATTTTGGGCCGCACTCCAGAGCGACTTTGGCCACGATTAACAACATCATGTCGACCGGCGCCTCGTTGCAGAATTGGATCCGCTTCGGAACGGCCGTCACCTCCTTCGAAGACTGGTTGGCCGCCATGGACTCAGCAGAGGCCCAGGAGGCCTTGAATTCAGTCCCTACTATTATCCGCGCGCGCGTGAACGAGGAGATCGACTTCCTCTTTCTAGAGCACGAAAATGATTTGAATGGCCAAGAGAAGACCTTCTGGAACAAATTCCGGAAGGTGCTCTGATGTCTTGCTGATGATCTACAGGTTCAACCCACCTTTCGCCCGATGGGTCCACTCTGCCTTCAGGATCTGTGGATACACAGGATTGGCCCTGGGCATCTGCGCCGCGTTTGTGTTCGGATGGCATTCGCGATTGTCCCTTGGCGTAATCTTGCTGATGGTCCTCGCGGGCTCCGCCGCGTCATTCATCGTGGAGATTGCCACTCAAGCTCTGGTCGGCGGCGAGCGATGGGTTTTCTACCACCATGCCCTTGCCGTTACGGGCGCAGTCGTTTTGCTCTTGCGCAGTCTGGGCCAGCCGGTTCTCCCCTACCTCGATATTGCTGCTGTAAGTCTTGCGGTGTTGCTTGCGTGTGGACGCGCCGGGTGTTTCCTGGTGGGCTGTTGTCACGGCAGGCCGTCGGATTGGGGGATCCGTTATGGCGCGAAACATGTAGGCGCCGGGTTTCCCAGCGACCTGGCCGGCGTCTACCTGCTTCCCGTGCAGGCAGTCGAAGGGATGTGGGTCTTCGTCGTGGCCACGGTCGGCGGTGTGATGATCTGGCACCGAACCGCTCCCGGCTCGTCTCTTTCCTGGTGCCTCATTGCTTACGGCAGCGCACGCTTCATCTTCGAATATTGGCGAGGGGACAGGGACCGCCCCTCCCCCTGGGGCCTTTCTGAAGCGCAATGGACGAGCCTGCTGCTTGTTACCTTTGCGACTGCCTGTCAACTGGCCCACTTGCTTCCGTTCACCCCATGGCAACTCGCCGCCGTTCTTGCATGGGCGGTCGTGGTCGCCGCGATCAGCCTCCGGCAGCGCTACAGGCCCGTGCTCCGACGTTTATTCCGGCCAAATCACGTCAGGGAAGTGGCATTTGCCCTGGACCATCTAGCCGCTTGGCGAAGACTCCGGCCCGCGGATGCAGCATGCGTGCGTCTGGAACAAACCTCCGAGGGTATCCGGATCTCGGCGAGCCGTGTTACGACCCCAGAAGGCGCTCTTCTCCTCTATACATTGTCCAACGCGGAAGGTGAAATGGATGCGGTGACAGCGCGGGCCTTGGCGTGTCTGGTCGGTCGGCTTCGCCACCCGGATTTCCGTATTGGCGTCGTCGCACAAAAGCCTGGAATCTTCCACATGATCCTGGGACCGGACGGGCCGTGACGCCCCCCTGTGGTCCGCAAGAATCCCACACTGTGTCGCGTGCACCAACAATCCGCCGTGCCCGAATTGGAGCCTCGGGACCGAATGAGAGGTACTGTATCCGTCTGAGAAGTCGTGAGTCCGAACAGGGTGAACGGGGCGAGAAAGGATTCCTAAACTGTAGGCCGAGGGTTCGAATCTCCCCAGGCCTACCAGTTTTTCAGTGACTTAGCAGACCAGTTCCTTCCGTTGCTCTGTTATCCCTGAGAACGCCGCGAACTCACGGCACCCAGCGCTGGTCGGTTGCACGCGCTTGCGCATCGTGCTCCAACCAACGTGCCTGCCGCGGACTATTGCGCGGGCAGCCCCTGCAGCGATTGATATGCCAAAAGTCAGTCGCTGAAACCCAGAGTCCTTTGGCACCGAGTCATTGCCAAGCAAACCTGAATAATGCAGTCGCCGCGGGCAAGGAATCACCAGCAAGCGTGGCCGCGGTTTAGAAACCGAAAAAGTCTCGCTCCAGCCGACCACGGCCACGCCGCTATTGCCGTTACATGGCTTCGGCTCGCCGGATCGTCCACAAATCATCCGCGAGGTTGCGATTCTCAAGATACTCATACGGCATGGTGAAGTATCCGCCCTGTCCCCAGTCCTCCCCCCAAGAGTTCCGAACGATAAATCTCTTATCCGAATCGTTATACCCCACGGCCACGACTGCATGTCCACCCACCTGGCGCTCGCCGGGTTTGGGTAGATCCAGAATTCCAGTTTTTGCGATCGCGGATGATTCAAAACTCTCATAGACAGAGAAACCAAACACAAACGGAAAGCCCTCTGCCAGGCAGGCGCGCATTTCATCAAGAGTTTGAATCCTCTGGTAAGCGGTAACCTGGTGTTCGGATGCCTCCTTGTAACAGGGTCTTGGAGGCTTCACATTCCACTTGTTCTGGACGTACGGCCAGCTCTTTTCGCTGCACACTCCCTGCTTGACAAGACTCTTTATCCCGTCACGAATGGCGGCGCCATCGTCTGCCTGAACGCTGTGTTCGATGACCCGCTCGTTATAATAAATGAAGAGGCGGCTCAAATCCTGGAACGGGACCTTGTCCTTCATCTCCAAGATTTCGAGCACACCGGCCAGTGCATTTCCCGTACAACTGTTCAGATTGCCCTGGTTCTCAACGGGCGGACAGATAGGGCGTAGGTCAGCAGAGGAGGGCAACGGGGCTGCCACCCTGTGGACGACTCCGTACAAAACATCCCGGTGGTCCGGCAAATCGGGTTTCCAACCATATGTGGGTTTCCTTGCGGTCTTGGGGCGCACTGTTTTCTTTGTAGGCATTGAAATCTCTCCTTTTTGAAGTAACGGCTACCCCTCCGTCAGACCTCAATTGAGGTGAGTAAGGAAGTGGTCGCCGTTCGTAGCGTTCGATGATGCCTCCCGCCAGTGCCCCTGGCGGAAATTACAAATCGTTGTGAATATGTACACACGACTGCCCCGGGCGACGCATCAGGAGGCCGTCGGTATGCATCAGATTGGGGTGTGAGGGCGTGCCGCCTCAACACTTCCGCTCAGATCGCAGCACTGTTGCACACCGTCCGACTGCACTGAAAGAACAATTGAGCCAACATGCAGACCAGATTGGATGTCCGCAGAGACTTGCGTCACTGCGCATCGCGATCCAGTATGCGAGGTCAATTGTGTATACACTCAATGATGCGCCAACGCAAGGGGCCGACCAGCCACAAGGGTGCAACCGCGAACCCAACGGCAAGGTTTCAACGAAAGAGATCGTCAGGCCAGTGGCACTCCTCAGTGCATCTCCGGTCGCGGAAGTACTCGCTACGTCTCCGCAACTGTCGATCGTGGGAGGCACGGCAAGCCGTTTTGCGCACACGCCCTTTCAATATCATCGTTCGAAGAAAGCGGTGTGGATTCCTGACTACTGCCTCATAGACCTTCCTTGCTTAGCCCGAGAACCTACAGTGGCGATGCAGCAATATATTCATTTGGAATACCCCGTTGACAAGAGACAGCGGGTGCGCGACACAGAAGTGGAAGTTAAGCTGCTTGGCGGGCCTCCCAATAGTCCTCGAAGCGGCCGTTGAGGTGGCAGCAGCGCAACGCGAGGATGGCGTTGGCTCCCCGGATGGTCCAGAACATTCCCGAACGCTTG
>JAIQGA010000342.1 GCA_020072925.1 Terriglobia bacterium
TCGCGACGTACTTCTCGCGCCGATCGGGTTTGTTTCCGATCACGTCGAAATTCTTTACGACATCGACATCATGTTTCGCGAGTATGCAAAAGCCAAAGGGGTTGCGGTGCGGCGCTCGGAATCGTTGAATAGCAGCCCGCTCTTCATCCAGGCGCTGGCGTCGATCGTCACCGAGCGGATGCAATCCTCGGCAGCAACGGCGCTCTCAGGAGAAACTCGCTGATGGCCGGTGCGCGGCGGCGTATCGTCGTAGTCGGAGGCGGCGTTGCAGGTCTCGCCGCGGCGTACGCGCTGGCGCGGGCTCGCCAAACGGGTGTGCCGGTCGAAGAGCTTCTGATCGAAGGGAAGAAGCGCCTGGGTGGCGTCATCCTCACCGAACGCGTCGAGGGCTTCATCATCGAGGCGGGCCCGGACAGCTTCCTTGAGCAGAAGCCCGAGGCCGCCGCGCTCTGCCGCGAACTCGGCCTGGGCGATGACCTGATCGGCTCGAACGATCACGCCCGCCGCACGTACATTCTGCACCATGGCCGCTTGGCGGCGCTGCCCGATGGGCTGATGTTGCTCGTCCCCACGCGAATCTGGCCCATGGTGACCACGCCGCTGCTTCCCCTGCGCAGCAAGCTGGGCGTGGCGCGCGAATGGTTTACCTCACCCGCGAATCACCGCGAGCCGGACGAATCCGTCGCCAGCTTCGTGCGCCGGCACTTCGGCGACGCCATGCTCGAGAACATCGCCGCGCCGCTCCTTGCCGGAGTTTATGGTGGAGATTCGGAAAAGCTGAGCGTTCGCTCCGTCCTGCCGCGTTTCTGGGAAATGGAGAAGAAGTACGGCAGCCTCACCCGCGCCACCTTGCGCGCCATGAAGCAGCGCCGCGCGGCCAGCGCCGGGGCGGGGAATTCCTCTCCACCGCTTTTCATGACATTGCGAGACGGCCTAGATCAGTTGACCGCAAAGCTCGCGGGATTTCCCGACGAATCGCGAGTGCACCTGGACCGGCGCGTGCTGGCGATCGAGCCTTCTCCCGGCGGCCCGGGAGGGCAGGCCGATTCCTGCTCGCGCCGATTTCAGATTCACGCGGAAGGGAACGTCACCTGGGATGCGGACGCCGTGGTTCTGGCCATGCCCGCGAAGGAGTGCGCCCGGGTACTCGCTTCGCTTGATCCCAAGCTGAGCGCTTTGCTCGCCGATATTCCTTACAGCTCTTCGATGACGATTTCGCTGGCTTACGGCGCGGGCGCGCGCGCGCAGCTTCCCCCCGGTTTCGGCTTTCTGGTGCCACACCACGAAGGGCGCCGCATGCTGGCCTGCACTTTTGTTCACACAAAGTTCGACGGTCGCGTACCGGAAGGGAAGAGCCTTCTGCGCTGTTTCCTCGGCGGCGCGCACGACCCTGACGTACTGAACTTGACGGATGAAGAAGCGGTGGCGCTCGTCCGGAAAGAGCTGCGCGAGATCCTGAACTTTTCCGCCGAGCCCCTGTTCGCCCGCGTTCACCGCTGGCCCGCCTCGATGGCGCAGTACGTGGTCGGGCACGCGGCGCGGCTGGAGGAAATCCGCGCGCGGCTCGAGGAACACCCAGGACTGTTCCTGGCTGGAAATGCCTATTCCGGGATCGGCATTTCCGATTGCATCCGCACGGGCCGCGCCGCCGCGGAGCGCGCGCTTCAACTTGTCCTGCGGAACTGAATCCCGGCCCTCGTCGCGCCAGAGTAGCCAGGCGCTGTGGCGATGTAGAATCGCTGCTACATGCCAGGGCTGCGCCCCCGAGGCACGGTGGCGAAGTAAACTGGCCGCTACACGCCGATGATCTCCACCAGCTCTTTCACGGCGGCGGCGGATTTCTCGAGCGCAGCCTGCTCCTCCGCCGTCAGCTTGATCTGGATGATCTCCTCGATGCCGCGCGCGCCGAGCTTGCAGGGCACGCCCACAAACAGGCCGCGGATCCCGTACTCGCCTTCCAGGTAGGCGGCGCACGGCAGGACCTTCTTGCGGTCGTTGAAAATGGCGTCCACCATTTCCGCCACGGCCGCCGAGGGCGCGTAGTAGGCGCTGCCGGTCTTCAGCAGGTTGACGATCTCGCCCCCGCCTTTCGCCGTCCGCGCGATGATCTTGTCGAGCTGTTCCTTGGGCATCAACTGCGCGATGGGAATGCCGGCGACGGTCGTGTAGCTGGGCACCGGCACCATGGTGTCGCCGTGCCCGCCCAGCACCAGGCCCTGGATATCCTTCACGGAGACGTTGAGCGCTTCCGCGATGAACGTGCGGTAGCGCGCCGTATCGAGCACGCCCGCCATGCCGATGACGCGGTGCTTGGGGAAGCCGCTCACCTTGAACGCCGTCTGCGCCATGGCGTCGAGCGGGTTGGTGACGACGATGAGGATGCAGTCCGGCGAGTGCTTGGCCACTTGCTCGATGGTGCTCTTCACCACGTCGAAGTTCGCCTTGAGCAGGTCGTCGCGGCTCATGCCGGGTTTGCGCGGGAAGCCCGCGGTCATCACGACGAGATCGGAACCGGCGGTATCCTTATAATCATTAGTGCCTTTGATCTTAACATCATAGCCTTCAATGGGCCCGGACTCGAGCAAATCGAGTCCCTTGCCCTGCGGAATGCCTTCGAGGATATCAATCAAGACGATATCAGCGAGCTGCTTGTCGGCCAGGCGGTGCGCCACGGTCGCGCCGACGTTCCCGGCACCAACCACGGTCACTTTTTTACGCATGGATTCCTCCTGTGCGGAGAGGTAACGAGCTGCGGGAGTTTCTGGCGTCAGACTTCGGGACGACTGAAACTTTGCAGGGGCGCAGCATCCTGCGCCCCTGCAAACCTGCTTACGCGGCCTGGGCTTTGGCCACCGCGTCCATGTTCTCGATGATGGCGCTGGCAAAGCCGCTGCAACTGAGTTTCTGGGCGTCGGTGATGCCCTCCATCTTCATCAGGCGTTCCAGGTCGTAGGTGACCCGGTGCTGGGAGATGGTCTTGGCCAGGGCATCCTCGATCAACTGGGCGACCTGCGGCCAACCGAGGAATTCGAACATGAGCGAGCCGGAGCGAATCACCGCGCCGGGATTGATCACGTCCTTGTCCGCGTACTTGGGCGCGGTGCCGTGCGTAGCCTCGAAAACACCGTAGCCGTCGCCGATATTGGCGCCGGGCGCCACGCCCAGCCCGCCAATCTGCGCCGCGCAGGCGTCCGAGAGGTAATCGCCATTCAGGTTCGGCGTGCAGACGATCTGGTATTCGTCCGCGCGCGTTTGAATCTGCTGGAGCATCGAGTCCGCGATGCGGTCGTTGACCAGGATCTTGTTCTTCCACTGCCCGTGTCCGTGCGTCGCGTAGATGGAATCAAGGCAGTCTTTGACTTCCTTGTAGACCGTCTGCTTGAAGGCCTCGGTGGCCATCTCCAGGCCGGGTTCAACCATCGCCGCGTTGGCTTCGATCGAGAGGTTAGGGTCCTTGTCCTTGTTGCCGATGGCCCAACTCTCCCGCTCCGTGACGATGTGCGGGCGGAACTCTTCCTTGGCCAACTCGTAGCCCCAATCGCGGAAGGAGCCTTCCGTGAATTTCATGATGTTGCCCTTGTGCACCAGCGTGACGGTCTTCTGGCCGTGCTCGAGGGCGTAGCGAATGGCGCGCCGCACCAGTTGCTTGGTGGCGGTAATGGAAATCGGCTTGATGCCGACGCCCGCGTCGGGACGAATCTGTTTCTTGGCATTTTCCTCGCGGAGCATCTGGTTGACCATTTCAATCAGGCGCTTCGCCTGGGGTGACCCCTCGCGCCACTCCATGCCCGCGTAAACGTCTTCCGTGTTCTCGCGGAAGATGATGATGTTCATCCGCTCGGGATGCTTGACGGGCGAAGGCACGCCCGGAATGTATTTCACCGGCCGCCAGCAGGCGTAAAGGTTCAAAAGTTGGCGAATGGCGACGTTCAGACTGCGGATGCCCCCGCCCACGGGGGTGGTCAACGGCCCCTTGATGGCGATGCGAAATTCCGTGATCGCATCCAGGGTGTCCTGGGGGAGCCATTCTCCAAATTGCTTGAAGGCCTTTTCCCCGGCGAAGACTTCGTACCAGACGATTCGGCGTTTGCCGCCGAAGGATTTTTCGACCGCCGCATCGAAAACCCGTTGCGATGCCTTCCAAATATCTCGTCCCGTGCCATCTCCCTCGATGAAGGGAATGATGGGAGTATCCGGGATCACGAACTTGCCGTCGGCGTAAGTGATTAGCTTGCCGTCAGATGGAACTGGAACAGCGTTAAACGACTTCATGGGTCAAAAAACCCTCCCTCTGTAGATTTCGGGCGAATTGGGGCAATTCAGGGGCCAGACGAACCGCCCGAAAAACCCGCAAGCATAATATAGCGCCAAGGTTCTGACAAGGACAGAATGGCCGGTTAGTTTTCAATAGCTTGCCAGCGATTCTGCCGTACGTCCGCAGCGTAACGCGCCTGCACCGTAGAGGCCGCCTTCAGGCGGGCAACGAGGCGTGCCGGGCTGAAGCCCGACGCTACATAAGGAGGCTACGCAGCACGGTGGGCAGGATGCCGCCGTTGCGGTAGTAGTTCACCTCGACGTGGGAGTCCAGCCGGGCCACGGCCTTGAACGTCTGCCTGCCGCTCCCGGCCCCTGCGGCGGTGATGGTGACTTCCGCGCGCGGCTCGATCCGGTCACTCAATCCTCCAATGTCGAAGATCTCCTGGCCCGTCAATCCCAGCGACGCAGCGTTTTGACCGGCCACAAATTGCAGCGGCAACACGCCCATGCCCACCAAGTTGCTGCGGTGGATGCGCTCGAAGGACTCCGCCAAGACCGCTTTCACGCCCAGGAGCAGCGTGCCTTTCGCCGCCCAGTCGCGCGAGGAGCCGGAACCGTATTCTTTTCCTGCGACCACGATCAGCGGCACGCCCTCCTGGCGATAGCGCACGGCGGCATCGTAGATCGTCAGGCGCTCGCCGTCCGGGAAGTGCAAGGTAATTCCGCCCTCCGTCCCCGGCACCAGCAGGTTCTTCAGCCGGATGTTCGCGAAGGTTCCACGCATCATCACGCGGTCGTTGCCGCGCCGCGAACCGAAGGAATTGAAATCCTTCTTGACGACGCCGCGCTCGACGAGGTAGCGGCCGGCGGGGCCGTTCTCCGGGATATCGCCGGCGGGCGAGATGTGGTCGGTGGTTACCGAATCGCCCAGCAACGCCAGCACGCGCGCGCCGCGAATTTCGCCGAGGGGCGCGACCTCGCGGCGGAGTTCGGTGAAGAAGGGCGGCTCCTGAATGTACGTAGACTCTTCCCGCCAGGGGTAGAGTGCGCCGCCCGCCACCGGAATGGCGTTCCAGGCCGGATTGCCGTCCCAGACGTTCTGGTAGCTCTTCCGAAACATTTCCGGCCGCACCGCTGCGCTCATGACGGCGGCGATTTCCTCCTGCGAGGGCCAGATATCGCGGAGGAAGACCGGCGCGCCGCCGCGGCCCTTTCCGAGCGGTTCGTTGTTCAGATCGATATCCACCGTGCCCGCCAGGGCGTAGGCTACCACGAGGGGCGGTGAAGCCAGATAGTTGGCGCGCACGTGCGGATGAATGCGCCCTTCGAAGTTGCGGTTGCCGGAGAGCACTGCCGCTGCTACAAGCTGGTTCTCGGTAACAGCTTTTGCGACCTCGGGCGGCAGCGGGCCGCTATTGCCGATGCACGTCGTGCAACCGTAGCCCACTAGGTTGAAACGAATCTCCTCGAGCGCCTCGAGCACCCCCGCGGCTTTCAGGTATTCAGTCACTACCTTCGACCCGGGCGCGAGGCTGGTCTTGACGTAGGGCGGGACGCTCAGGCCGTGCTCCAGGGCCTTCTTTGCTACCAGCCCGGCGCCGAGCATCACGGAAGGATTTGAAGTATTCGTGCAGGACGTAATCGCCGCGATGACCACTGCGCCGTGCCCGATTTGCGCGCTTGCGCCGTGGAAGGCCACCGTCGCGCGGCGGTTTATTTCCTCAGCGGGCAACCCGAAGCCTCGCTCCTTGACCGGCGCGGTCAGCGCGCGGCGGAAGGCCGCCTTTCTCGCTGAATTCGGGGTCGGGTGTCTGGTCGGTGCGGAAGATACCCTGCTCTTTGGCGTAGCGCTCGACGCGGTCCACCTCTTCGTCGGTGCGTCCCGTCTGGCGCAGGTAGCGCAGCGTCTCCACATCCACGGGGAAAAAGCCCATCGTCGCGCCGTATTCCGGCGACATGTTGCCGACGGTGGCGCGGTCGGCGAGCGCCATCTGCGAGAGGCCCTCGCCGTAAAACTCCACGAACTTGTCCACCACGCCTTTCTTGCGCAGTATTTCTGTGACGGTGAGAACCAGGTCGGTGGCGGTCACGCCCTCGCGCAGCCGGCCTTTCAGCTTGAAGCCCACGACTTTCGGCGTGAGGAAGTAATACGGCTGGCCCAGCATTGCCGCCTCGGCCTCGATCCCGCCCACGCCCCAGCCCAGCACGCCCAGGCCGTTGATCATCGTGGTGTGGGAGTCAGTGCCGACGAGCGTGTCGGGCAGCAGAACGTTTTCGCCGTTCTCCTGCCGCGCAAGAACCACCTTGGCGAGATATTCCAGGTTGACCTGATGCACGATTCCCGTCGCGGGGGGAACTATGCGGAAACTGGCGAAGGCTTGCTGACCCCAGCGGAGGAATTCGTAGCGCTCGCGGTTGCGCTGGAATTCGATTTCGGCGTTGCGCTCGAGCGCCACCGGCGTGCCGAAGAAATCCACCTGCACCGAATGGTCGATCACCAGGTCGACGGGCACCAGAGGATTGATCTTGGCGGGATCGCCGCCCAGGCGCTGCATCGCCGAGCGCATGGCGGCCAGATCAACCACCGCGGGGACGCCGGTGAAGTCTTGCAGGATCACGCGCGCGGGCCGGAAGGGCACTTCGCGCGGCGCGGGCGATGCGGCGTTCCAATTCGCCAGCGCGGCAATGTCGTCTTCGGTCGCAAGCACGCCGTCGCAGTTCCGCAACACTGACTCGAGCAATATCTTGATGGAAAACGGCAGGCTCGAGATTTTGCCGATGCCCGCCTTCTCCAAACGGTCGAGGCGATAAATGGTGGCGCGCCCACCCTGGGTCTCCAGCGGCCCGCGCGCGCCGAACGGGTCTTTGCGGCTCTTCTCTGTCACGTTTTTACCCTCCTGAAGAAACAAACGAAAATAACATCCGCCCGCGGGGAATTCAAGGGAGGGAATTTTGCAGCGTGGCGTAGGGGCACGCCATGGCGTGCCCCTACATGTCGCGGATCGATCCTATGTGCGGGCACGGCCGGGATGGCCGTGCTACTTGACCTCGATGATTTTCACGGCATTCATCACCACCGGCGTCTTAGGGTGATCGCTGCGGTCGCGGGGGGTTGTCGAGATTTTCTCAACCACGTCCTGGCCTTTCACCACCTGGCCGAAGACGGTGTGGCGGTTATTGAGCCACTCGGTGGCGGCGACAGTAATGAAAAACTGGCTCCCATTGGTGTTGGCGCCAGCATTCGCCATGGCCAGCCGGCCCGGCAAATCAAAGCCCAACCCCGGCGCGAACTCATCCTCGAACTTATAGCCGGGGCCGCCCGTCCCCGCGCCCAGCGGGCAGCCAGCCTGGATCATGAATTTCGGGATAACGCGATGGAAGATGAGGCCGTCGTAAAACCGCCGTTTGACGCGCTGGCGCGTCTGAGTGTCCGTAAACTCCCGCGTACCGTTGGCGAG
>JAIQGA010000343.1 GCA_020072925.1 Terriglobia bacterium
GCACCCGATGCTCCTCCAGGGCCTCAACCACGCCGCGTACCTGCTCGGGCCTGGTGAAATCGGTGGGAGTCAGGAACGGCATCTTCGTTGGGTTCCGCAGTTGGAGCAAGACGTAAGGGTCTACCTCCGAGCCAAAGTCGAAGAAGTAATCGGAGGGATGAGTTCGATTTGCTAACCACTGAAGCTCGTCACGTGAGTCCCCCGAACGCACGCAGATGCGGCCGCTCGGGAGATCAAGGCGATGGGTGGACCGCATTTGCCAAGCCAGAGGTCGTCCCACTATCAAGATCGTTGCGCCAAGCCAAAGAGATGCCCTCAGGACCTTTGAAACCGTCCGTGGCGAACGCAGAAACCAGACTAGAACGATCAGAGCGGGCGGCAGGGCGACGATGCGGAGCCTCAGAAGAGAGGGGCCCGGGGCGACGCTGGCAAATAAGCAGAATCCCATGACGTTGAGCAGCACCAACCGCTCCCAAGGTTCACCGGGTTGTTTGCTTCGCTCTCGGCAGTAGCGAACGAAAAAGAGCACATACACCAAGGGCAAAAGTGCGTGGAGCAAGCCCCACTCGCCCCAGTGGTACAGGCTGTACCAATGACGCGCGTCCGGTACTTGTCGCAAGTAGACCTGTAGGTTGTTAATGGGGTACGTGCGGAAGTACTTCAGCATAAAGCCAACCGTGCACGCCAGGAATTGCTCGGGGCCTGCCTTCCAGACGAAATAGGCATTCAAGGTGACAACCGCGGAGAGAAAAGCTCCGAGTAGGCGTCCTGACCGGACCAGGAGCCAGCGCCAGTTCTGGCTCTTGTGGCGGCACTCCCAAGCAAGGAAGGCCCACAAGCCCAGAACGGCCAGGGCGCCGGTGGTTTGGGTAAAGAAGGCCGCGAGACCGCACAGAAGGCCGGCGCCTGCCACGCGAAGGGGGCTCCTCGCGTCGATCGTGAGTGCGACGGCGGCCATGACCGCCAGGGCGCTGTACCAGTGATGCGTCGCGTTGACCTCAATGAGAAACGATAAGGCGACAAACAGCGCGGCGGGAAGGTAGGCGCTGGGACCGGTGAGTACTCTCCTGGATATGATTACGAGAACCCAGGCAAAAGCGAGCCCAACCAGGATCATCACCGCGTTGGGAATCCATGCGTGAACCCCGAAGAGCTTAAAAAGAGCAAGGTATAGTGTCTGGGTCCCCGGGGCTGTAAACTGGAAAAAGTCTTTGTAGATTGTCTCGCCGTTGAGCATCCGCCACGACGCCGCAAGGTACACCCATTGGTCGATACCAGGTATTACGATGGGGGTCCCGGGAAGAGTGAATAGACGTAGATAGAGCAGCGCCCCAATGCATCCGAGGTAAAGGGGCAGGGGGCGAGCAAAGAGCTTGTTGAGGACGCGCAAGGCGCAGCAAGTATACTATGGGTGTGATATTTGGAAGCTTGGTCGCACCCCGGCCATCAGTCGAGAAATGCTAGCGCCACAATTTTCGTGTAGTACTCCGGGAGGATCAAGTTGGTGCTCCCTCCGCAAGTGGGTATGACAAGAGCCCGGTCGAGCGAATTGGGAACGGTGCGAGCAGGCCGTGTGTTCGAAGATGCCGGTTTGAGCCCCCCGATTACCACGAGGAGAAAGGGTTAAGCGTGGGACTCCGCCGAGACTACGGTCCCCTTCTGCGCAGTGCTTCCTGGAACTATTTAGGCTATTTTTTCGAGGCCGCGGTCAGCCTCGCCCTGGTCGCCTACGTTGTGCGTTGGGTTGGAGTGGCGGAGTACGGTGTATATCTCTTTGCCCTGTCGTTGGCGGGACAGTTTGGACTGCTGAACTTCGGCCTTCCCAATCTCCTCAGTCAAGCCTACATCGCCGAGAGGTCCCGTACAGGTGCGGTGGGTGTAAGCCGACTGCTCAGCACCGCATTCACGTTCTCCGCGCTTCTCGGCATGGCGGCATTGGGGATCTGTCTGGGTTGCGCCGCCCTGCTGCCCGGCCCCTTTCGTATTCCCCTTGGACTGGTCCCTCTGGCAAAGCAAGCCCTGGCACTCGGCGGGGTGTGGATGTTCCTGGCGATTCCGACAAAGTCGCTGGACTTGGTCGTTGAATCCTGGCATCGCTTCGACACCCTAAACAAAGTCCAAATACTGCTCGGGACGCTTCGCGCGATCGCCACGGTGGCGCTGCTGCGAGAGAGGTTCGGTATTCTGGCTCTAATGTGGATTCAGGTGGCGCTGGCCGCTCTGCGACTTGTTCTGCTGGTGGTCCTAATACCCGGGCAAACGAAGGGAGTGCGAGTCAACCCGTTGCTCTGGGACTGGCCACTACTGCGGCCGGTGCTCCGTTCCGCGGGGTGGGCGTCCCTGGACGATGTGGTGTGGCAACTGGGCATGGGAATGGACACGCTGATCGTGAGTGTCCTGGTGTCGATGCGCGGCGTCGCCATTTATGGCGTGGGCAGCAAGGCGGCTGTTCAACTGATTTCGCTGGTGAGGCGAGGTCTGAATGTAACCTTTCCGGCACTCGCAGAGCGCCATACCGCGGCGGATTCCGAGAGCTTGCGGAGTCTTTATGTTGCCAGTTGTCGCGCTGCTTTCACCGTTCTATTCCCAATCACCTTGGCTTTAATGGTATTCGCAGACACGATCGTCCAGGTTTGGGTCGGACCTCAGTATCAGGGTGCGGCGACGGTCATGCGCTGGCTGCTCGTGGGCGCCCTCATCGAAGGGCTCGCAGCCCCGGCGAACTACTTGTTGTACGCGTGCGGCCGTGTATCGACCGCCGCGCGTATCGGCCTAGCCGAAAATGCCCTAAACTTTGGTCTGAGCTGCCTGCTGGTTTTTCCCTTCGGCGTGGCGGGTCCGGCAATCGGCACCGCCGTTGCCCACACGCTGGGGACGCTCGGCGGCTTTGTTCTGGCGGCGTGTCGCCTAGCGCAACTGGCGCCGCGGCGCCTCGCAAGCCTCCTGATAAGGGACAACGGCGTTCCGTCCCTCATCTCGTTTCTGGGATTGAGTCTCGCCTGGTATTTGTCGCAGGGGAGCGCCCCTTGGCTGCGCCTCTTTTTCGGCGCGCTTGTCGGCCCGCCCCTGTATTTCGCCGCCCGGCTCACAAGGATGGAAACCGATCCATGGAAACATCGGCTTAGCGCCGCGCTGAGGCGCGTAGGTTTCCTGCGCAGCGGGTGGCAATGCTTGCGCGCGCTTAAAGACGCTCTGCGGGATAGCTCCGCCTCGTCGCGGGCTGAGCCCAACCGTGAGTTTGAGCACTCCGTGGACCCCTATAACTACACGACGAACCCTCTGGAGCGGCAGCGCCATTGCCGTGAAGCCGAGATGCTCGACGCGGTTCGGGGCGCCAGGAAATTTGAAAGCGCTCTCGAGGTGGGCTGTGCCGAGGGAATATTCACGGAGATACTTGCCGAGCGTTGCGACGCCCTGCTTGCCGCCGATATATCGCCGGTCGCGTTAGAAAGAGCCCGTGCGCGGCGCCCCTGCGTCCGCAGGGCTATCTGCTGGTGGGGAGTATTAGCGAGCATGACTCCGTCGCGGCACAGGCCTGGTGGGGACGCTATCTGGTGCGCGGCGGCAAGCGGATCACGGACTTCATCGGGCGCCATCCGGCGCTGAAGGTGGTCGGCAGGACGGAGAGCCCTCTCCCCCGGAGCGTCTCTTACGACGTTCTCTTCCAAAAGGTGATGCGAGTCGCATGAAGCTTTCGGTCGTCATCCCGACCTGCAATCGCCGGAAAGCACTCGAGCGCACTCTGCCGACGCTGCTGGCGCAGGACTTCCCTGCCCGCGATTGCGAAATCGTGGTGGTGGTGGATGGCTCGACGGACGGGACCCTCGAGTTTCTCGAACGCCAGAAACCGGCTTTTCGGCTCAAGATCATTCCCCAGTCGAACCGTGGTCAGACGGCCGCCCGGAACACGGGAATACACGCGGCGGAGGGCGACGTTGCCATTTTCTTCGACGACGACATCCTCTGTCCCCCTGGGATTCTGCAACAGCATTCTGCCGCGCACGCGGGTTCGGATTCTCTTTGGGTACATGGACCCGTCTTTGTGGCGCCGGAGAGTCCGAGAACGCTCCTCAGATACAAGACCGAGGCCCAGTATGCGTCTTATTATGGCGGCCTCGATCCAGCCGCCCAAATCCGGTTCCCAAGGGACCTCTGCTTTCTGAGCGCCTGCAATACCTCAATCCGCCGGGAGATTCTACTGGCACATGGTGGCTTCGACGAGCGCGCTCCAGGCTATGAGGATATCGAATTGGGTCTGCGCCTCTGGAAGGCCGGCGTACGGTTTCATTACCTCCCTTCCGCAGTGGCCTATGAGCTCTACGTGAAACCCTCCTGGCAATTTCTCCAAAAGCGAATGAGCAGGAAATTTGCAGGATCGGAGTTATACCTCTCCCGTAAATATCCCGAGTACCGGCCGCAATCAGGTCTAAACGCCATGGGCAGGCCACGCGGTTGGAAGCAGTTCTTGTGGGACGCGAGCGTGCGCGCGCCCGTGTCGCCGCTCCCCCTCTTGAAGCCTCCACTTTGGATAGCGGAACGACTTTGCCGATTTGTTCCGGTCCGGAAAGCTGGGGTTCGTCTGCTGGATGCCGCGGGAGGAATCGAGATGCTCCGGAGCGCCCTCCGCGATGCCGGCTCCTGGAAGGCCTTGCAGCGCGAGTTTGGAATGAAGCTCCCCGTACTTATGTATCATCACGTCGGGCCGGTGCGACCGGATACTGACTCAGGCCTGACGGTTACGCCCGATCGCTTCAAAGCGCAGGTGGATTGGCTCGCTCGGCGCGGCCATGTTGGCATTCGTCCGTCGGATTGGCTAGCGTGGCGCCGAAACGCGAAATCTCTCCCGGAAAGACCGGTGTTGCTTACTTTTGATGATGCTTACGCGGATGTGGCGGAATATGCCTTGCCCGTTCTCGAGCGGCACGGATTCGGTGCGGCGGTTTTTGTGATGACGGGCCGCCTCGGAGAAACTATCTCGTGGCCGCAACGGAAAGGGGTGTTCCGGTTGATGACCGCCGAGCAGATACGCGATTGGGGAGGGCGAGGAATTGAGTTCGGCGCCCACAGCAGGACACACCCTGACCTGACCACGCTGGGTCCGAGTGAACTTGCAGAAGAGGTTGCCGGGAGCCAGCATGACTTGGAGGCTATCCTGCGACCCCCGGTGCGCTCGTTTGCCTATCCATACGGAACCCACAACCCGGCCGTGTCTGACTGTGCTCGGAGCGTCTACGATCTTGCCTTCAGCACTGAAGAGGGGCTAAACAATCTGGGAACGGACCCCCACCTCCTGCGGCGGACGGGTGTATTGCCCGGGGAATTCATGATAGATTTCGCCTGTCGGCTGCGCTGGGGCTACAGCCCCTTTGAGCGACTGCGGGCCCGAATTCGTCTCCGGACGCGGCTCAAGAACGCCGCGAGGGCCGCCTTCGCTCGTTCGCATTGATGCCTTACCACGTTCTTCATTTACTCAGTTCGGCACAGCCCGAGGGAGGAGCGTCCATCGCTCGCCTGGTCGCGGCGTTAGCCGCGAGCCTGGATCCCGATCGCTACAGGACCCATGCCTGGTTCCTCCTGGAGGATGGGCCGCTGGTCGGGGAGCTCCAAGCCAGCGGAGTTCAGGCCCGAGTGGTACTGTGGAGGGGTGGACGGTGGGATCTCGCTGCCGCCTATCGCTTCTGGCGCTCCCTGCACTCGGAGGATTTTGCTCTGGTTCATCAGCACATCAGGGGGAGGAGATTCCGCGTCTTGATTCGAGCCAGAGGTGGAGCAAAGATCATTGTTCACCACCATTGCAGCACGGTCGAAACCGAGGGAGTCAGAATCCCCCTTTCGAGTTTCGCCGCAGATCGGGTGATCGCGGTGTCGCGCAGCATGGCGCGGGATGTGGCGGGTACAGCAGCGAGCATCGTGTATCCGGGCATCCCGATCGACGAGGCCAACGGCGCGCAGCCTGCGCCCGACGTCTCCGCTGGAGAGGACGTTGTCGTCGGCACCGCTTGCCGGCTGGTTCCTACTAAAGGCGTCGATACCCTCATCCGTTCGATCGCTGCCCTGCGGGGCCAGATCCCATCTGTGCGCCTTGAAATCGCCGGAGCAGGGCCGGACCAGGATCGTCTTGAGTCCCTAGTCCGCGCGGCCGGACTGGCAGATCGAGTGAAGTTTCTTGGCTGGCAGGACAATCTTGCAGCGATCATGGCGCACTGGGCTGTGTTCGCGCTGCCCTCGATGGATGAAGGCCTTCCTATTGTCATGTTGGAAGCCATGGGCTCTTCCCTTCCCGTCGTCGCCAGCGTGTGCGGCGGACTCCCTGAGGTTGTGGAGGACGGCCGGACCGGCTGGCTGGTTCCTCCCAATGACCCCGAGGCCCTCGCCGAGCGCCTCCATAGCCTGCTCCTCAATCGCGAGCAACGTCGAGCCATGGGCGCGGCAGGTCGAGCCCGGGTCGAGAAGCACTTTTCCCAGGCTCGCATGGTCGATGAGATTGCCCGGATTTACGATGAGATTATGGAAGTCAAGAACCCGTAGAATGCCAACTCTCCATGCCGCCCACCAAGTCCAAGGTTGGCTGCACAGCGGGCTGCAAAACAAAAACCCCGCTGCCCAGGTCAGCGGGGTTTTGCATAGACGGAGGATCAGAAGTTTGTGAAGGCGAACGTTATCGAGACAAGAGCTTGCGGCGCAGGAAACCCGCCAGGCCCAGAAGCCCCGTGCCGAACAGCATGAGGGAGCCTGGCTCGGGAATATTCGTCACGGCCAATTCGCCGCTCGACAACCTACCGCAGCTTGCTTCTGTGCCGCATCCTTCCGCCCAGATGAATGCGCCATTGTTGACATATAAAGTTACCTGCAGAGTGCCAAGCGCCTGCGTGCTCCCATTGGGGTCAATTCCCGTTTCCGGGTTCCATTGAGCCACCGTCGCAATCAAAGCTGAGGACAAGTCGCCGGCGACAAAGACGCCGTCGAAAACCAGGTACCCTGCTGGGTTGTATGCAACAGTCGGCGAACCCACGAATGTTCCAGTGAAGCAGGGTGCGCCTCCACAGTCGTCGCTATCGTCGTTGGTAACGGTAATTGAACCTCCCGGCGCAAAAACGTACTCGCCAGCGCCGTTAAGACCCACACCGGCCCCCGTGGTGAAAAGGAAGTTGGCCCCGTACAGATAACTCCCCACTGACAGGTCAATCCCGTTAACGATGAGTGACACGTTGGGGTTATAGTAATTTGGGTTAGTTGCTGGATCGGACCCGGTGAAGTTATTGCCCGAGTTGCCTGACAATATGCCCCCAGCCCAAGACCACGTATTGCCGCTTGCACCTACCACGTTGAAGTCAAACGTATCTGCGAGCCCGGCCATGGGCATCAAGAGCACGCACATGACAATTAGTAGCGCTGCTCGTTTCACTTCGGCACCCCCTGGGTATAGTCAACGGATACAGGTACGCACTGGTGGGTGCATGGCGCGTTCCAAACCTTAAGTCGTGTTGTGCCTTGTATTAGCAATAGCTTGGAAGCCCGCCATCGAAGGATGAACCTCGCCGATGTGCAGAGCGTTGCATAATATCGGTACTTGAGGATTGTCCCTATTTAGCAACGAGTTAACCTTGGGCGCTGGTTTTGACGCAATTAGCAACTACGATCTTACTGATATCGTATAGTCAGGTGCCGGGAAGGTTGCGGTCCAATTGTCCTGTGCCGACGGACATGTCGTCATATCGGACTGAGAGAAGCACTCCGCGGTGGAGACTCCCGCCGCCTCACTCCGTCTCTCTGGTCGCATTCTCGGCCCTACCGCCCTTTGGGCAAATTGTCCCTTCCGCTTAGCCCATCTCTCCTGCTTTCGTGGCGAGCGGAGTTAGGGCCCCTGCCCACGCGGCAGTTGGCGTCGCGCAGCGGTGGCGGCGGCGTGACTCCTCTTGCCTGGCGCGGTCACGCCCCGGAAGCCCAGGTGAGCGCCGAATCACGAACTGGCCCTGGGCTCGCCTTGGCCGTGCTGTCAGTCCGGCCTCTGCGCATTGCCGGACCGGTCTAGGCGAATGTTCCACTCTCCTTGTGTGCGGCGTTTGAGATAGCGAACTCTCCGACACTTGCAGAAGTGCTTTGCGGCAGGCGTTTCTTCCAGGCGCTTCAATCTGCGCGCGAGTCCGCGAGGCCGTCGGGCATGGGAGCGCGAGGCGCCCCGGATTGTTGCCTCCTGCCCCTTGCCGGAGGGCCACGCGAAATACTTTTCCTCCCGTCGGCGACCCAACTATTGCATTCCGTGGCGGTCAGAGGTACGTTTCCGGTCGGCAGGATCATCAGAACAGAAGTCCCGGTTCAAACCAGCAGGAGGAATTGTCTGTGAACTATTCTATGGCACGGAAGGTTGCAATCAGCGCGACCTGCGTTATTGCGATTCTTGTTTCCATCGGGCCGACGCGAGGCGCTCAAAGCGCCGTCGCGGGCCAGGTTTCCCAATGGGCTGGCCTCACCGACCAGCTACGCATCGGAGCCGAGTTTTTCCTCAACCGAACGGAAACCCGGGAGAGCGTTCGCCGCCATTTTCATCTTATGCATGAAAACGGCCTGACGCTGGCGCGCATCTTTGTCATCTGGGACGATATCGAGCGCACCCCGAACCACTGGAACTTCGAAGGTTACGACTGGATCTACGACGCCGCGGCGGAGTCCGGGATCAAGATTGTGGCGACTCTATGCGCCGAAGACCCGCCGGGATGGGTGAAGAAAACCCCCTTCTATCACAACCGGACGAACCTGAATGATCCGGCGCTTCGAAAGCATGCGGCGATCTATATTGAGAAAGTGGTTAACCGATACAAAAATCATCCCGCCCAAGGAGCGTGGCTCCTGATGAACGAGCCCACCAAATATGATGAGGAGCCCGCGACCTTGCAGGCCTTCGGCGACTGGCTGCAAGCGAAATACGGAACCGTGGAGGAGTTGAATAAACACTGCTTTCGGCCACTCGATCGCTTTTCGGACGTCCGGTTGACGCCTGACCAACTGACGGATTATTGGAATGATTATCATGATGCTGTGGATTGGAGGGAGTTCAATATCGACAACCTGATCAATGAACTGTTGTGGATCAAGGGGCAGATTCAAGCTCTGGACGCGAACCATCCCACGCATATCAACGTCACCTCGCCGACCGGCGGCGCCAGCGGGCAGGACGTATTCAAAGAAAAGCGCATCGTTGACATTCTGGGCGCCTCGATTCACCCGGCCTGGATTTTCCCACCGACTGCCGCGACCAGCGAATACGGTGAGCGATTTGCTTACCGGCTGGACCTG
>JAIQGA010000344.1 GCA_020072925.1 Terriglobia bacterium
ATTGGCAACCTGGAGTTCCTTTATATCACTCGGCTGCCCGCGGCACGCGCGATGGAAAATGCACTGTGGCAGGGAAAAGAAAAATTCGAGCCGCGCAAGGTGGCGGATTTTCCCTACTATGTCCATACAGAGCCCACCAAGAATCGCCTGGTGGCGTTCGCTACAGCCGGCGATTACTTGCTGCTCGCCACGCGCGAAGACTTGATGGCAAGTGCATTAAGCGTCCTCTCGGGCAAGGCAATGCGCACACTCGCGGACGAGCAGTGGTACGCGAACACCGTCGCCGCCGCAGGGCATCGCGGCGACCTGCGCATGGCATTGAACCTTGAAGGTCTCGTCAAGTCGCCTCACTTCCGCTCCTACTGGATCCAGCGGAACGTTTCGATGCTGCGCGAGTACCGAGCGGAAGTTACAGACCTCTACCGCTCCGCCGATGAAATTCGCGAAGAGCGCCTGCTCTTTCGCGCTCCCGCGGCTGGCGGCGGACCCGAGTCCACTCCCGCAGATGATTCGGCGTTAGCCGATTTGCTGCATCTCGTTCCGGACGCGAGCGGCGTCTATCGCGCCTGGGTCGCCCCCTCGGTTGAGCAGGTCCTCACCCTTTTGCGGCAGAAGGTTCTGGCGCCGCAAGCCGGACCCGGCGCGCCCTCGACGCTCGCGCCAACCGTCGCGCTTTCGGAAGGCCAAACCGGGATCGAAGGAGACCTCGAGACCCGCATCGACGTTCCCCCGCTGACGGGCGCGGGGGGCGCTTTCGAACCCGAAGCGCTGAAGAAACTGCTCGTGGATGCCAAGCTCGTCGGGGCACTCCAGCTTGAATCGGCGCGCACGTTGCCCGGTGATGTCTTCGTCGGCACGCAATCGGCCATCGTGCTCGAATCGGCAAGCGACTGGAATGCCGAAGCCGCACGCGCTGCGCTGATTTCGGCGATCGCGGGTCTTTGGACGACGTCAGGTATGGGAGCCCAATGGGTCGAAAAGGGCGAAGGCAAGGCCGCCTTTTACGAACTCGATGGCCTAAGTCACTTGGCTACGGCCGCGCAGGGCCACCTCTTAATCGTCGGCACGGGCAGCGAATCGGTGGTGGCTGTGCTCAATCGCCTGTCAAGTCCGCCCGGCAAAGACGGTGGCGTTTACGCCGGGGGCTTCCGTCACTCCGCCGAGCGCGCGAAAATCGTGAAAATGACTCGGCTGATTGAAGGGCCGCTGGCCCAGCAACTTCAGGGGCCGGGCGGCCACGAGCCCTGGTTCTTCTCTGAAAACCTCGCCAGCATCAGCCAGGCGTTGGCACGAGTTGAATCGGAATCGATCGTAGTTCGCGACCGCGGCCCGGTGGTCGCACAGACCGTGACTTACCGGCTGAGCAAATGAAGAAAATCTTCTCGCTGTTTCTTCTCGTGCTGGCTGGCGCGCTGCTGGCGCCGTCCGCGTCGCTCTACGATCAGTCCATCGCCGAGGTTCTCCGCAAGGAATTTACTTCGCCTTCGCTTTCCTACCTCTTAATGGACGCGCCGACGGGGACCATTGTGGCCGCGCGCTGGGATGAAATGAACCGCCCCGTTCCTGTCGGGTCATTGGTGAAGCCCTTTACCGCGCTTGCCTATGCTCAGTCGCACGATTACCGATATCCTGAGCTGGTCTGCCGCGGGGCCGCCGACGGCTGCTGGCTCCCACGCGGTCACGGACGGATCAGCATACCCGAAGCCATCGCCTATTCCTGCAACGCCTACTTCCGCAAACTCGCTGCGCAGGTTTCGCACGAAGACATCAAGCAAATCGCGACTCACTATGGAATCCGCGGACCTGTCCAGTCACTTACCTCTCCGGATCTTGTGGGTCTTGGCCATAGACTGGAGATCCCACCCGAGCAGATCGCCCACGCTTACCTCGAGCTTGCCGGGCACTCGGCTTCACCGGGGATAGCGGAACTTCTCCAGGGAATGGCACTGTCGGCGCGAGCAGGAACGGCAAGCGCCATCCAGAAATCAATTCCAGGCGTGGCCGCGCTGGCCAAAACTGGGACCGCGCCCTGCCTTCATATGCCGCGCGCCCCCGGCGATGGATACACGATCGTTCTCTATCCCGCAGATTCGCCTCGCTGGGCGCTGCTTGTCCGCGAGCACGGCGTGCCCGGCGCGCACGCCGCCGGCGTGGCGGGCGCGATGCTGCGAACCATCGTTACGGGCCGATAGATGACTGCCATTCTTTCGCGACGCTCGCTTTCGCTTTTCTTCACGCTTCTCGCGCTGCCGGCTTCATCGTTTGCGGGAACTCTTCGCATCGGAGTATTCGGATTATTCCACCCGCGTGAACTTACCCTGCGACCGGCTCCGCAAAGCGTGCTCATCATCGAGGGCGACGGTCGCCGCTTGATTCTCGCCGATGGCCGAGAGGCCCGCCTGCGCGTCGCGGGTCGCGTGCTGGAATGCCAGGACGGCGAATACGCCTTAACGGCTTCCGTGCTCCATGCCGAAAGTCGGCACGGCGGGCCGGCGGAATTCGTCCTGAGTGTTCCCGGCAGGATTTCGCGGGCCTATCGAGGCATGCTCGGAGTCACGGTCCACGACGGCGAGCTCGTTCCCATCGTCACGATGGACCTGGAGGCGGCTGTTGCCTCCGCCGTGGCCGCGGAGAGTCCGCCCGGCGCGGCACTCGCCGCACTGGAGGCCCAGGCAATTGTGACGCGCTCCTACTACCTCGCGGCGCGTCGCCACCACGACTTCGATTTCTGCGACACCACACATTGCCAGTTCCTTCGTGAGTTGCCCTCCATCGTTTCCCCCGCCTTGATAGCCACTAAGCGCACGCGCGGCCTGGTTTTGCTCTATCGAGGCGAAATCGTGCCCGCGCTGTTTTCGGCGAGTTGCGGCGGGCGCACGCGCTCACTGAGTGACGTTGGCCTTGCCTCGCAAGCGTATCCCTATTACTCGGTGGCGTGTGAGTATTGCCTCCGCCATGCGGCAGTGTGGACTGCGGTTTTGAGTCGCCGCCACGCGGAGGATCTGGCGAGTGGCGAACCGACGGAAGCTAAACGCTTGAGGATCGATCGCCAGTTCGGCTGGAGCACGATCCCGGGAAACAACTTCACGCTCGAGACTGCGGGCGAATCCCTCATTGTTCGTGGAACCGGCCAAGGGCATGGAGTGGGCTTATGCCAACTCGGCGCCTGGGGTATGGCTTCCGAAGGACAATCCTTTCAGGACATACTCAATTACTACTTCCCGAATACTTCGCTCGGCGACGCAGATAACTCTGCCCGGACATCATCTCCACACACGGAAGTTCGTCTCGAGCCTTCCCGGTAGAAACGATTCGGCAGGAGAACACCGAGCGAGCGCCCTTTGAGCCTGCTCACAATTCGGCGACCGCGAACCGGAATCTCCGGGAAAACTCCAAGAAAAGCCTTACCAGTTCGTGACGGAACCGTCGGGCCGTTGGAACATGGGAACCGGACGCCCGCGTTCCGTGATCTCCGTGACCAGCGTGAGTGGTTTGGGATCGAGGGTCACGCCGAGTCCCGGACGCCGATTGGGCCACATTTTTCCGTTACGGAAGTCGTAGTGTTCCGGCAAGTGGTCCAAGTTGTGTGGCCCCTCACCCAGCATCTCCATCAACACCGGACCTGAAAAAACGCCGCAGGCATGCACCAGCGCGGCCTCCGAAACGGGCCCCGTAAAATGCGGAATCAAGCCGACATAGTGCGTTTCACATAGCGCTTGAATCTTCATGTATTCGGTAATCCCGCCGACGTTGGGGACGGTGACTCGCGCGTAGTCGATCCACTGGTTTTCGATCATGCGGCTGATGTCCCACTTCGAGCCGAATTGTTCGCCCACGGCAATGGGAACCTTCACGTGTTCGCGCAGTTCGCGGTAGGCCTGCGGATTCTCGGAGCGAATCAAATCTTCGGCATAGTAAGGCTCGAGCGGCTCGATGAGGGTGCTCAGGCGAATGGCGTCGGGCATGTCCAGCCGCGTGTGGTAGTCGAGAGCCCAATCGCCATCCTTGCCGACTCCTTCGCGAATCTCCTGGCACTCCTCGAAGGTCTTGCGCACCATCTGGCGCGAGTTGAAGGTTCGATGGTCCGGCGGGTCGGCAACGCCATGCCGAAAGGCACGGAAGCCGGCCTCAATGCAGGCGCGCGCGGTCTCCCGCAGGCTGCCCTTATAGGGAAATCCCGTGGAGTAGCATTCCACGTGGTCGCGGGCAAGTCCGCCCAACAGCTCGTAGACGGGGACGCCCAGCGCCTTGCCCTTGATGTCCCACAGGGCGAGATCGATGGCCCCGAGCGCATCCAGCTTCTCCCGCCCCGCGGGATAGAAGTATCCGCGGAACATCATCTGCCAGAGATGGTCGATGCGCGAGGGGTCTTCGCCGATAATCATCCCGGCGCATTGCTCGATGCCCTCTTTGAAGCCGCCCTCGCCGATCCCCGTGATGCCTTGGTCCGTTTCGATCGTAACGATGTCGAAACTCTGGTTGATCTGAGGATTCGACTTGGGATTGTGATAAAAGCGCACGCGCGTGATTTTCATCGGGCCTGGCGTCGAGCTGCCCACTGCGCGCGAGCGCGCCGAGAGAGCAGCGGCGCTGCCCAGCCCCATCGATTGGAGAAATGATCGACGTTCCATTCGACCTCCTGCCGCCCCGCCGGGAGCGGAAGCTGCGACATGAGATATTGCTGAATAAGAATTCAGGTGTGCAAAGTTATTGGGTCAGGAGAGAAATTGCAAGCGCTACGAAGAGGACATCATTCTTGTGTCCAATGGCGGCCGCCATCACTCGTGATCCAGCGCTCATCCGCGGCCGTGGTGACTCTGCCGTGAAGGGGGTCTGAAAAGTTGATGCCAACGATAGCTTCTTTAGGACCACTTCGGTCGGGGTTGAGATACACGCGCGTCCAATGTTCCCCGCCATCGACGGAATGGTAAAGTGCGCCTCGTGCTCCGCCCGCCCAAACCTCGCTTCCGGCGGCAGTGACCACGCGAAAAACCAGGCTGTCGTTAACGTGCTGTTCTTCCCACGTCCTGCCGCCGTCCGCGGACCGCTCCACCTTGCCCGTGTTTGAAATACTCCAGCGAACGCCCGGCGAGAGGGCATTGGCTCGTTTCCTTGCCGCGGGCGCCAGCAATGAGCCTCCGGATTTAAGCAAGGTTTGCGCGTGGGGCGCCCCTTCGGCTTGCTGAACACCGGCAAGCGCCGATTCCTTGCGGGATTCCGCCGCAGCGTCCGACTTGTCCTTCACCACCTCGACGGTCTGAGCTTGTGCGCGGCCCGTTTCGGAAATTGCCGACTTGACGGCTGACACAGGTTGCTCCGGACCAGGGGCTGCGGCGGTTGCTGGAGCGGCAGCGGGAAGCGGACCGCCAACACTGTAGCCTGGAGGGGGTTCGGACTTAGCAGAGGCGCCCTTTGTTGATGAGGTTTCGGAGGGTTCGGCAATTCCGGCGACCTCGCCGACCGCGCCGGCCTGTTTCTCCGCCGGTTGGTTAAGATTCGAGGGGCTTGGACGAGCCGCAGAGTTTGCAGTGGGCTTATAGCGGAGCGTGTCACGGCGAGGCTCTGTTGCCGCAGAAACACCCGCCTCCGGCTTTCCTTGCAACGCCGACGGGGCGGGCGCGGGAGCCAGCGGCTGCTTTCTTTCCACAACCATCGTTTCGTGGACCGGCTGTATCACACGACGGTTGAAAATCACCGTGATGAGAATGGCGCCCAAGGCGGCGGTCACTGCGCCCCAGCGGACAATTGGAATTGTGAACCAAGAAGGTTTGCGCCCCACAGCTTTGATCGGCGGGGTCTCTTCAGTCATCGGCGGGTAAGCCAGCGCCACAACTTCTCGGCACGCGTCGCAATTCGCCAGGTGGGTCATGACGGAGGCGCGCTCGCGGTCGGTCAATGTTCTTTCGACGAAGGCGGTGAGCAAATCGGCGTCAGGATGTTCTGCGCCGCCTGCCCGCCCAGAGAGCGTGGGCGAGGCCTCCGGGCTCCCTCCCGCCGGTCCTTGCCGTAGCCTTTGC
>JAIQGA010000345.1 GCA_020072925.1 Terriglobia bacterium
ATTGCGGTCCTCCTCTCAAGTTAATGGGAAGAGGATACCGCAAATTCTGTTAAGTGAACAGTATTAGGCCTAGCCCGGCGATCGGCGAGTACAACGACAAGTGTTCGGCGACATTTATCCGACATAGGGTTCGTGGCTCAGAAAGCATTCCTGCGGGGCCCCGCTGGGGTCGGTTTTGCGTTCATCAGGCTAACGCCCATTAGACCAATCACGACATCCTGTGAAAGCGTCTCCAGTGTCAGGTCCTTCAGTGTGACGTTCGGCCGCAATTTCCACGACAGCACCATCGCCCGGCAGTTGCGACCCAGTTGAACCGTCGGTGGCGGCAGCTCCGGCAGGCAGAATGCGTCCAGGCGGTAGTCATAATCCTTGCCGCCCCACGGGCAAAGGGACCAGAAGTTGAGCGGAGGCACCAGCTCCAGTCTCTCCACTTGCCCGTCGGCATATCGGAAGCGCATCTCGGCGTTGGCAATGCGCGTCTGCATCGGGAAGGTCGACCCGCACAGCAGCAGCCACGCGGCCTCCGCGCCCTGGTTCACCGGCACCGTCACGGAGCGAGGCCAGTTATCCCACAACGATGTGAAAGCAATGTTCCTGTCTTCGCCGCACCGCCGGAACGGAACGTTCTGAGGCGTGAGGATGTATCCCTGGCCATTGGAAAGATGCTCCACATTGGACAGATCGATCACAGGCGGAACGTCTCCCCAAAACGCGAATGTCCAGGCCGAAAAGCCGTCCACACCCAGCCGCACCGAGCAAGTTTTCGGCCGGGGCAAGAGGTACTGCTGTTTGAAGATCGTCTTGATGTCCCCGTTGTAATGTGGCATCAGGTCGAGACATGTCCAGCCTGCGTCCTTGGGCGCTTCACGCGGCGTCCGGGTCGCACGGTTCGCCTCGCCCTCCGGATCGGTCACGTGCAACTTGAAGACCCGTCGCTGGGGCAACTCGCCCACCTGGACTTCGGCTAGAACGATGTGGTGGCCCGGTCTTTGCGCCAGACACCCGTGTATCACGGACCCGTCCGCTCGTGCGCCTGCGAGCGCATTATGGAAGTCGTGCCAGCGAACAATGTCGCCGTGAGGCGAGGCGAGACGAATCTCTTCGCCGACCTTGCCTGCCAACTTTATCGCGACACCTTGCGGCACCCGATTGGAGATTTCGATCGCCACCTCCGCCGACTCCAGTTTCTGCGTGCGCAAGCGCACCCAAGTGCAGCCGAATCCAGCCTCGGCACTCCATGCAGCATCCGCCCCATTCAGCGTGACCCGCCGCACTTTCTCGGCCCGGACCGGTAGCCGGAAGTCCACGCCCGCCCCTCGCGCCAGAGTTAGACGGTACTTATCGAACTCGTCTTCCTGGCGATATTCGAGGGTGAAGTCCGGCGTGCTGATGCAGGCTTTCGGCCAGGAGGAGGGAATCGCGGGGCGCATATGGACTAACTCGTTGGGATAGTCCGGGTCGTAGCCGAAAAGGCCTTCCACCACCGTCCGCGCGAACATGTGGCTGTTATCGGCAAAGTCTGTGCCCGCCCCGATGTGGCTGAATCCGCCCGGTACCGCGCCGGCATACGCGCTCTCCAGCGTGGCGCCCAGGAGCAGTTCCCAGCCCTCGTCGGACAGCCCGGTTTGGAAACAGGCCAACGCCAAGGCGCAAACGTCACCGCCGAAAATATCGCGCACAGACCACTTCCACGGCACCCAGTTGGAGGGCTGGCACACCTCGCCGCCATACGGCAGTCGAACGCGCTCCAGCGCCCATTCGGTGTAGTACAAGGCCTGGAGTGCCTGCTCCGGAGTCGTCATCCCACTATCAACGGGCAAGAACTCGCTGTAAACCCAGGCATCGGAGTGCACGCGATGGTGCCCGCCCTGCTCGACGTACAGGCCGAAGTGTCCCCGCTCGTTCAGCCAAAGCACGTCCGTCACGGCGCGCCGGATTTTCTCCGCCTGCTTCTGATGCCGAGCGGCCGAATCTGCGTCGCCGGCCCGTCGGGCCATATCCCTTGCCGCGAGGTGGCCGTAGTAAGCGTAGGCGGATTCCTCCACGCTGCCGCCACCGTTGTACCAAACCGAGTCGCTCGGCAAGGTGTTGATGTAGCTCTCGTAGAGACCGTCGTCGTCCGGATCGAAGCACGCCCGGGCCCACTCCAGATGCAGTTCGAGGGACGGGCGGAGGATCTGCTCCATTTCAGGATCGGCTGTCCACCGCCAGTCGCGGATCGCCTGGTCGAAGAACTGCGATTGGGTATTGTACATTGCCGTATCGCGGGGGATGCGGCCGCGGCCGTAAAACCGCGACCGGTCGCCCTCAATGCAGTAGCGGCGTCCAGGGTCGGGTTGAGCCTCCCTACGATCGCCGTCATCTTTCACCTGGGAAGCCGCGTAATACGCCGCATTGCCCCTCACCCGTTCATGCCAGCCGAGAGCCGTCGCCCCACAGATCACGCGCCAGCCGAGAAAGTGAATGGAGAAGGCCATGCAGCCGTGCCGAAAATTGAACGGGTCGCGATCGCAACTAGCGTCGATCGCGTGGCATACTGCGGCGACAGCGGCGTCAAGTCGTGGCTCCGGTGTTTCCACCTCGACCCGCTCGATGCTCTGGAGGTAAGCTACTCCGTTCGCGAAAGCCTGGGCCGGGTCGGCAACTTGCACCGGTAACGTCTCGGCGCCCGCGGAGTCCACGGCAACCACCCAGAACACCGTGTCCTGGCCTTCGCGCAAATCAACCGTCCCACACGCCATCGGCAATTGGTCGGCGGCCGCATTGGCCAGCGTAACCGGGTGGGAGCAGGCTGATGCATCGGAGACCCGCAGCTTCCCTTCCCGATCCGACTTGGCGACGGCCACCCGTGCTGCACCCTCATTCGCCAGCAGCCGGAATATCTGGCCTTCGATCCTTACCTGGTTGCCACGGCATCGAGTGGGGTCCATGCCCAGATTCATCTGCGGTTTGCGAGGGTCACCCAACTTGTATACGTCAGGGTTCCCGCGCATGGTCGGGTCCCAGATCCATCGGACGTCTCCTTCCTCCTTGGCGCCGCCGAAGGCCCAGATGAGCTGGTCGCCCTTGCGGAGCCCCTCGGCCTGGAGACGCAATGCGAACCCCGCCGCGCCCTGCAACGGCACGGCGTCCAGGTTGACGCTTACCCCTGCCAGTGCGGGGTCATGGATCCGCCACGTCATCCGTCCACAACGGTAGCGGGATTCGACCTCCGAATAATCGTGGAACCATTTCCCGGCACTCCCGCGAACAATCGCTGCAGCAAACCCGCCGAAAACATAGGGCTTGGCGAGAAGCCGCAGGAACGGCCGGTCGCCAGCCAACACCACACCTTCGGCAGCCGGCGGTACACAATACAGGGGCCGGTTGTTGAAGCACGTCCTGTTGTGTCCCACAATTTCGCGACCCTCCGCCGTGTAGCGGAGGGCCGCAGTCCGGAGATAGGCGGCGTCTTTCGTCTGGCCCGGCTCGCGCCAAGGAGCCTCGTTGACCTCCGCGGCCGGGACCGGCAGGCCCGGCTGCGACGGGCCGTGCGCAGCGAGAGAAGGAGCAGCCAGCAGGCATCCGCTGTATATGAGGAACTCGCGCCGGGTCGATTGGGGCATGGTAGTCCCGATCCCTTCCCGCAGCCTCCCGCAGCATCTGCCCATGCAGGGTCAACCGGAAGAGCGTCTTTATCCGGTAAGCCAGGGTGCGTCGAGCATGACCTGACGCCAGGTCCAGCCGGCGCTGGTGACAATCCGAACCAGGGGATAGCGCAGTTCGTTCACGCTGAAGCGCCAGGAGTAGCTCAGGTCGGGCGTGACCCGCCCATCCTTGATTTGCAGCCCCAGCACGGTGTAGTGCTGGACCTCGAAGAAGGTGATGCCTCGCTCGACTCGATAGCTGAGATCCGCGCCGCCGATGCCGGCGGAGGCATCGAATGCCGCGCGGTACTCCAGCACTCGTACTGTCCGATCCGCATCGTCAAGCCGCAGACGGTAGCGGATCAGTTGCGTCATGTGGTGCGCGCGCATCTGATCGAGCCAGGTCGCATCCGCATAGCGCCATTCCGCAATCACTTCGTCGGGCCGTTCGCCCGGCCTGACCGTGAACGGGACAGCCGAGCGGGCGACGCCGAGCAGTCTGTCGCGCAGGGTCGCGGCCGGCAGCGGCGCCGCGCCCGCCAGCGCCGGAAAGCTGGCGGCCCAGGCAGAAAGCCGAAGAAAGACCCATGAGATGAAAAGCGCGTAGACCAACACGCCGCCGAGCACCGCCGCTAAGCCGAGCTTTTGGGCGGATGTTCGCGGCCCGGTCCCTCGCGGCGCGCTCGGCGAGGGCCTTTCGAGCCGCCGTTCCAGTGCGGCGCGGTCCGCGGCGGTGACGCTAACCACCTGCGCGCCGTCCTGAAACTGAAACGAGGCGACGCCTTCTTTCTCGATCAGCACGCCGTCATGCCCAGCGACCTGCGTGAGAGGGGGAAGGGGGCTGCCGTATTCAGCCCTCAGAAATGCCGCCGCAGCCGCGGCATCGGCATATCGAACCGTCGAAATGGAAGTGCCATCCGGGTAGGTGGCGACCTTCGCCTCCACGACACCGAGCATGCCTCCGGTGATGTCGGTGACCGTGGGTGCGGCCTCTTCGGCCCGGGCCGCGGCGCGCTCTCGCGAGGAATCTTTCCATGCCTGCGGTCCGAATATGGCGAGGCCTGCGACCCAAGGCAGCAGGATGAGGCCGGAAAACGCGCCGAAGAAGATGATGCCACGCCGGTCCTCCATGGACAAGTACAGCACCGTCAACACTGCCGCGCCTATCAGGCCGAAGGCGGTCGGCAACAACGTCGGCAACTGGTCCACGCGTCTGGCGTGGTGCCAGCCAACCAGCAGCGACACCGCAGCCAACAGGATGAAACCCGCTATGACCGCGATCGCCATCAGGTTAACGCGCGCGTCCACCCACGCCTCCTTGGGCTTCCCGTAGGCGAACCTACCCTACCACGGGGCACAAATCGGATCAATCGGCTGTGGCGTGTTATGGCGAATACAAGTGCATGCTTGAAGATGGAGCGTCAGCGCTGTGGCTGGCGAACCTAAACTACGAAGAGGCCGCCGCCATTTCGTATGTCGGCACAACTGCGCTGGCCTTCTTCAGAAGAGCAAAGAGCCAGAACGGGGACAAGGTGCTGATTACGTTGCGCTGTCGGAACGTGGCGGTTCCCTTATCCCAACTGACTCCGCTTAACGCTGACGAATCGACCGCCGAGGCCATTGGTGACTGGCATTACTGGGTGTCGGAAGGCTACTGCTTCTGACCTGCCGCCCACCTCGCCTCCTGCTCGATGCACCCTACCGAATGCTCGCGATGCTGACGAGGACAATCTGGCCGCGTGAAATAATTCTTCAGGTTCTAATCCTAATTGACGATATAAACCGGTAGAAGTGTCGACAAACGCCCACTCGCCACGTCTCTTGATACCGGAGCCTGGCATGGAGAACGGAAATGCGGGTTGGAGTCGTCAGTCCGTTCTCTTCCATGGGGGGCAGATAAGGCCCTGTTTGATTTTCGTGGGAACGCAAAGTGGACGACCGCGGAAAGGTCGCCCGGGAACCCGGTGCGGCGCGACAACATGGCCGTCTGGCAGGTTGGTAAGTTACCGCGTAATTATGCTTGACTAGAGCATTGTGCGATGGTAGAAGTATCGGCAAGTCTGGACTCGTCCCAACCAACGATGGGCGGTTCCCCGAGGATCTTCATGCGAGTGGGCGTGGTTAGTCCATTCTCTTTGACGCGAGAGAGCTTGTCCAGTCTTCTCAACGTGGACAAGAGTCTGCAAGTGACGAAAATTGAAAGCCTCGACGGTAACCCCGACCTTATCCGCAAGATGGGCTTGGCAGTTCTTCTGATTCAGACCTCAGCGTGCTTCATGGATGGACGCTCCATCTTCCAATTGCGCGAACTGGCTCCGGAAACGAAGGCTCTACTGCTTATGGATGAAGTCAAC
>JAIQGA010000346.1:0-5938 GCA_020072925.1 Terriglobia bacterium
GTTCGCTGGCCCGCCTCTGCCTGCTGCACTACCGGGTCGATGAGAAAACCACGGTCACCCAACTGCCCCAACCCGACGCCCGCCAGCAGACCCTGCTCCAGGCCCTCGGCGTCACTCTTCCGAAATTGTAGTCAGACGCCCCCTCCCGCCAAGAAACGTATAACTCCCCTCATCCCAAGCAGTTGAACAAACAATCCTGCCAAAAACAAAAAGGAAGATGCGTCTGGGTTTCTGAAATTTACTCAATTACCAAATCACAAAATCACTAAATGACTCAATCACTCAATGTGTTTATTCGTACCTAAGCGCCACCATGGGATCGACCTTCGCTGCCCGGCGGGTGGGGATGTAGCTGGCAGCCAGCGCGACGACAATCATCCCGGCTGAGCCGAAAGCGATCGGCAGGATGCTGCCGAGCGGCAACCCTGGGATCAAACTGGCGGCAAGGCTTTTGGCCCAGAAGGCGACAGGCGCTCCGATTGCAAGGCCCACCGCAACCATCCCTAGCGCGTCGCGCAGCACCATCCAGATGACAGCGCTTCGCGAGGCGCCGAGCGCCATCCGGATGCCAATCTCGTTGGTACGCCGGGCCACCGCGTAGGCCAGCAACCCGTAAAGGCTGATGGCTGCGAGCAGCGCGCCCAGCGCGCCGAAAAATCCCGAAAGCAACGCAATGACCCGTTCCGGAACAATGGAGGCATCCACCTGATCGGCCATGGTGGTCACTTGCGCGACGCGCACGCTTTTCAGCACTTCGCGCACCGTGCGGCGCACCTCGCCCGTTACGGCCGCGGGGGGGACGCTGGTCCGAAGGATGAAATCATTTGCGAAACCTCTTCCCTCCTGAAAAACGGGGAGGTAGATCGCGTGCGGTGGCGCTTCGCGAATTTCGTAGTAATGCGCGTCTCCGACGACTCCCACAATTTCGAAAGGCGTGTCCGGCCCGAAGCCCTTCCAATCGCGGTCGATCGTGAAGTGCCTGCCAAGGGGGTTCTCATGGCCGAAATAGTATTGGGCCATCTTCTCATTGATGATCGCAGCGTGCGGGCTGGCCTGGTCCTGGAGGGTAAAATCGCGGCCTGCGAGCAGCGGCGTGCCGAGGGTCTCGAAATACTTGGGCGAAACCCAGGCTAACGAAACATACCGGCGATCTTCTGGCCTTTCCTCGAATCCTGGCACGGTTACAAAACTGGCAGCGCCTGCGCCCGAGATTGGAGTGGGCGCGCTGAGTGTGGCCGAACGTACGCCCGGAAGAGCTTCGAGGCGTCCCAACAATTCCTGGTAAAGGTGGGAAAGTTGTTCGTCTTTATACCCGCTGCGCGCCGGGTCGAGGGTCACCATCAGGAGGTGATCGCGCCGGAAGCCCAGATCCACCCGCTCGAGATTCACAAGATGGCGGATAAACAACCCTGCCGCGCTCAGCAGCACTACCGACAGGCCTACCTGCGCCACTACCAAGCCTCTGCCGAACAGGCGCTGGAATCGCGTCTGGCCGGCTCTGCCGACTTCCCGCAGTGATGAGGCCGGGGCGGAAACGCAGGCACTCCACGCCGGAGCCAACCCGAACAGCACTCCGGTCAGTAATGCGATTCCGCCCGTGAAAATCAATACGTGCACATCAGGATGTACCTCTATTTCAAGGTGAGGCGGCAGGCCCACAATCGGCCGTCCGGAGGTGATGATCCGCACCAGCGCGCCAGCGCCGAAATATGCCAGGAAAACCCCGAACAAGCTTCCGGCTACCGAAAGCAGCAGCGATTCGGTCAACACCTGGCACATCAGGCGAAACCGCCCGGCGCCCAGGCAAGCGCGCACGGCCATTTCACGCTGGCGAGCCGTCGCGCGCGCCAGCAGCATGCTGGCGAGGCTGGTGCAGGCGATGAGCAGGAGCAAGCCCACCACCGCCATCAAGACCAGCAGCGGCTTCTCGAAGTGATCGCGCAGGAAGGACAGGCCCGCGCTCGCCGGCGCCACTTCCATTTTCATCTGGCGCAAAAGGGGATTCTGGCTATTCCTGGACATCTCCTCGATGGTGAACTGAAACAGCACGCTCATCTCCGCGTGCGCTTGCTCGATGGAGACCCCCGGCTTCAGCCGCCCTATCAGGTATAGCGGCACCCCAAAGGGCTTCCCTCCGGTGTGAGCGATAGCGGGGCCCACGGCCACAGGTAACCAGACATCCGGCCTGGTCCAAGTTGCAAATCCATGGAACTCCCGCGGCGCAACCCCGATGATGATCACCGGCACGCCATCCACAATGATTTGTTTGCCCAGAATTCCCGGATCGAGGTTAAACCTGCTTTTCCAGAAGGGCCAGCTCAGCACGGCCACCGCCGAACTTGCGGCGCCGATATGGTCATCATCGGGACCGATCAGCCGGCCGATAGCGGGCCTTATCCCCAGGACGGGAAAGTACTCCCCGACGACGTATTCGCCATCCACGGTCTCCGCTTCGAGGTTTTCGCCGCGCAAGGAGAAACGGGAGGGGCTGAAGCCGATTAGACCCGAGAAGACATGGTTGTGATCGCGAAAGTGCTGGTAACTCTGCCAGGGAAAACCGTTCATGCGGGGTTCCCCGGGATATCGGTGCAGCAGTTCGACAAGCTGCCCGGGGTCCCGTACCGGAAGCATGCGCAGCATCAAGGTATTGATCAAACTGAAAATCGCCGTATTCGCACCGACGCCCAGCGCGAGGGTCAGGACCGCCACAGCCGTGAAGCCGGGGCTCCCACGAAACTGCCGAAGGGCGTAGCGAAAATCCTGAACGAGATTCTCGATGTAATTCATCCGGCGCATATCGCGGCACTTCTCCTTGACCTGCTCGACGCCGCCCATTTCGCGCAGGGCCGCGTACCTCGCCTGCTCCGCGGTCATCCCGCTTGCGACCTTCTGCTGAATCAGTTTATCCAGGTGAAAGCGCAGTTCGTCAGTCAATTCCCGCTCGACGCGGCCTCGCTGGAAGAGCGAGCGCAGTCGGAGCGTCATTTTTTGGTACAAACGCACGGTAATCGCCCTCAATTTTCCGGCGCCTTCAGGTTGCCAAACCGATCTTCTCGCTCAGGAAAGCCCTTGACTTGTACGGCAAGACCGTACATACTTGAGCCGTGAAGGGTTAAATGCAATTCGGCCGATTTCGCCACAAGGGGTTGAGGCAACTCTATGAAGATGACGACGCCAGGGCGGTGCCGCCAGCGATGGCCGACAAGCTGCGCAAGCTTCTGTTGGCTCTCCAAACCGCCGACAACCTCGATCAGGTCAGCCGCTTTCCTGGATGGAAGCTCCATCCGCTCAAAGGCGACAGGAAGGGATGCTGGAGCCTGACCGTAACGGGAAACTGGCGGTTGATTTTCGGCTACGACGCAAAGACGAACACGGCCAGCGAATTGGACCTGGTCGATTACCATTAGGAGAATGCAATGCCCATGAAGAATCCGCCCCACCCGGGCGAATTGATCCGAACCGAGATCATCGAGGCTCTGGGTCTCAGTGTGTCGAGGGCCGCGGAGATTTTGAAGGTCCGCCGTGCCACGCTCTCGGACCTGCTCCGCGGAAAATCTGCGCTCACGCCCGAAATGGCTCTGCGCATCGAGAAGGCATTCGGTCCCGACATGCACCATCTCCTTCGCATGCAACTCGCCTATGACGTCGCGAAAGCGCGCCAGCGTGCCGGTGACATCAAAATCCGGCGATATGTTTCTGCCTGAGTTGCTCATGAACGCATGGTTCTCAATCGGCAATCGAAAGTCCTCAAATTGTTTCCAGGACCAATCCAATGGCAGCCGAAAGTCTCTGCCAGTTGGCCTGCTCTCTCTCCAGGTATTTGCGCCCTGCGGGCGTGAGCGAATAGTACTTGGCCCGGCGGTTGTTGTCGGACTCCCCCCACTTGGCGCGGATCCAGCCGCCTTGCTCCAGGCGGTGGAGGGCGGGATACAGCGCCCCTTGATTCACCTGGAGCACCTCCTTGGACACCTGGCGGATGCGTTGGGCGATCCCCCAGCCGTGCATGGGTCCAAGAGCCAGGGTTTTAAGGATCAGCAGATCCAGCGTACCCTGCACCAAATCGGTGGGTTTGCTCATGCTTACTCCCCTCAGTTATCGACAGTCGAGGTTACACCTCCTCCTCTCGGTAATCAACAGGAAAGTTGCAGCCCCTGCGTTCGCAATCTCGCTGTGCCTTCTGCCGGCAGAAGAGCCTCAACACGGAGGTCGCACCGGTGTTGCGTGTGGTCCCGGAGAAAGGTCTGCTGTTTATGAGGCCCGCTGTATAATGGCGCGGAACTTTTGCCCGCCCGGCTGCGTTACCCTAATCAGGCGGGTCAAGAAGCCCGCTCTCTCGTCAGACCTTGCGAGACCCGAACGCTGGCCCTCGCACCTCGCATATGGCCGAGCTTTCCACGTCCGCTGTAGAGACCGAACCGGCGCTTTCCCCTCGACCGACGGCAGTGGTGCGCCCTCCCCACCCCAGCGCGCCGCGCGGTTTGTTAGGCACGCTGGTGTTCAAAGAGATTCACGACCTGGTCTTGACGCTGCGTTTCAGTGTGGGGACGCTGGTGGCGGTGGTGCTGGCGCTGCTCGCGGCGTACATGGGCAGCCTGGACTACAACGCGCGGCTTGCCAGCTACCAGACCAAGCTTAAACTGAACAGTGAGGCGCTGCACCGAACCACCACCTATTCCTTCCTTTCGCCGACGCTGGTTCGCCCGCCGGAGCCGCTCAGCATTCTGAGCCACGGGCTGGAAGGGCGCGTGGGCACGGACTTCAGAGTCGCGGTCGACGAAGAAAGCACCGAGGCCACGGGGGAAAATCGCGGCAACGAATACCTGGCGATCTTCTCCGAGGTGGACCTTACCGTGATCGTGGGCGTGATCCTGGGATTGCTGGCTTTGCTGTTCACGTTTGACGCGGTGTGCGGCGAGCGCGAGGCCGGCATGCTCAAGCTGATTTCCTCTTACCCCGTCGCGCGCTGGGAGATGCTGCTGGGCAAGTATCTCGGCGCCTGGCTGACACTCATGCTGCCCACCGCGTTCGCCTGCGTCGCGTCCCTGCTGGTCATCGGCTTTACGGCGCAGGTGCGCTGGGGCTCTCAGGAAGTCGTTCGCATCGCACTGATTTTCTGCGCTTATGCTCTCTACCTCTCGCTGATGCTATTGGTCGGGCTGCTGGTTTCCAGCTTTGCCCAGCGGTCCTCGCTCGCCCTGGTGTTCGTGACCTTCTTCTGCTTCTTCTTTGTGACGATTGTCCCGAATCTTGCCACAATGATTCCCGACTTCGTTGGCGACCGCGCCAGCGTGTATCAGAAGGCGCGCGCGGGGCTGCGCCAGGTGGACCGCGAGCAGGAGGCGGCGTTCAATGCCGTCAAGGATCCTCGCAACAATTTTTCGTTCTATTTCGCCCCCACAAACAACGGCGGCGGTGGGACGGTTTTCGAATGCCGCTGGGGAGACCGCAAATATTACGACCAGCTCCGTGATTACTTCGGCCAGCTCATTCCGCTCTCGCTGAAGTTCGCCGCCCGGCGCGCCGACTTTTGGCGGGAATACATCCGCTACCGGGAACGGCAGGCCGCCTTCGCGCGCGAGCTTTCTTTCCTCTCGCCCACCGCCGTATTTCAGAATAGCGCGACTTTCTTCAGCGGAACTTCCGGGGCTGATTACGCACATTACATCGGCCTCGCCGGCCAGTATCGCCGCACGTTCCTTGAGTACCTCGAGAACAAGAAGGCGTTTACTTCCAACCGCTGGTTCACCGAAGACCCGCCCGATCAGGACCATTCCTGGACCACGGGGTTGCTCGGAAAGACCGCGGATGAAATGGTCGCCAGCGGCGCCGATCCGGTGAAGCTGCTTAATTCGATAATTCATGACCAGGAGATGTGGAAGAAAATTGGTGTCATGGAACAGCAAGATCAGAGCCGCCCAGACTATCTTCTGTCGCTCGC
>JAIQGA010000346.1:5967-9116 GCA_020072925.1 Terriglobia bacterium
GCCGGCGTTTTCCTATGAACGTTTGCGCGCCAGCCGCATGCTGGTGACGGCCGCTCCCGAGATCGCTTACCTGCTGGTGCTGAATTTGATTCTCTTCCTGGCCGCGTTTGTAAGGTTTGCGAGGTATGACGTGCGGTAGCTGTCAGTGGTCCGTTGTCAGTAGTCAGTTGCGACCCAGCCTGGGCCGACCACCTCACGGCGAATTCCGCCTCCTGAAGGCTCTAGCAACGGACCACGGACAAAGGACATTCTTATGGGCCACGTATTCAAACGCGAACTCCTCGACCAGCTCACCAGCTTCAAGTTTTTTGCCGGCTTGCTCCTGGTGCTCCTGCTGTTTGGCCTGAACGGCTTGGTCTTCTCGTTGCGTTACAAGAACGAGGTGGTCGAGTACCGCCAATTCCTCCAGGCGTGGGACGAAAGCCTGGCGGAGCGGAAAACCTTGGACGATCTTCCCCACCAGGCATTCGACAGCCTCAAGACCCCGCTCAAGACGGCGTTCCTGGCTTCCGGCGGCCAGTACCGCCTGCCCAACGACTATCGCTTTACGATTAACATCTGGGGCGACCGGCCCACCACGCAGCGTGCCTTCAGCCAGAACGCGCTGGTCGAGTCCTTCCAGGCGCTCGATTGGGCGTTCCTGGTGGGAACGGCGTTCTCGCTGCTGGCGCTGGTTTTCGCCTACGACTCGGTTAGCGGCGAGAAGACCCGCGGCACCTTGAAGCTGCTGCAAACTTACAGCCTCCCGCGCAGCAGCATCCTTCTGGGAAAGCTGCTTGCGAATGTGACGACGTTGCTGGTGGCGCTGCTGGCGGGCGCCTTGCTCTCTTTGCTGATGTTGGCCGTGGTTGGGCAAATCGAGTTGGGGGCGCAAGATTGGGCGCGCATCGGGTTGTTCCTGCTGCTTGCCGCGTTTTACATCACCCTGTTTCTTAGCCTGGGTCTCTGGCTTTCAACCCTCACGCATCGCCCGACGGCCTCGATGGTGCTGGCGGTAATGGTGTGGGTAATCTCGATCGTCGTAATTCCCGGCGTCGGAACGCTCCTGATTCAGCGCATCCGAAAAATTCCCACCGAGAACGAAGTTGGCCAAAGGGCCAGCCGCGTCTGGGACCAGATCGAAAAGGAGTTCAACAATAAGCAATCGGTCTGGCGTGGGCGCGAGTTCGCCAAGGGCGATAACTTCGATATGGAAAAGGTCTCGACCGTCGCCCAGAACAAACGCAAACACCTTCAGGAAGAAATCTGGGGTGATTACCTCCGGCAAAAGTTTGCCCAGGCTCGCACCGTGCGGAGGATTTCTTCCGTCTCGCCCAGCGGACTGTTCGAATACGGCGCGGAGTCGGTCAATGGCACCGGCGTGCTCTGCGATGAGGCGCTGGTGCAACAGGCGCACCAATACCGGGCGACTGTCGAAGACTGGATTCGCCAGCGGGACGCCGGCGATTCGGAAAGCCCCCACCTTTGCTTCCAGCCCGGCTATCTCTCGCTCAAGCCGTTCCAGTCGACGAGTCTCCCGCGCTTCGAGTACCACGCGCCGTCCGTCGCGGACGGCGTGCGCGACGCGCTGTGGAGAATCTCCCTGCTCACCGTTGAGACTCTGGTGATGCTCTTCGCCGCCGTGCTGGCCTTCCAGCGCTACGACGTGCGGTGATTCTCAATACACCGAGCCACTGAGCTAGGATGGGAACAATTCCGGAAAGACTTTGCGGTAAATCGCCATCCCCAGCGCGGCGTGCATGCCGAGGGCGTCGAGGGCCTGAATCTCCTCGTCCGTGGTGATCCCGCCGGCCGCGGTGATGGGAAACCGCGTAACCTGGCGAAGCCTTTTGAACCAATCAATGTTCGTTCCCTGGAGTTTTCCTTCCGAGTCAATATACGTGCAGAGGAATTCCGAGCAATACGGCTCGAGCTGCGGTAGGGCTTCCGCCGAAGTGAGCGGCAGGGTCTCTCGCCAGCCGTGAATGGCCACGTGGTCGCCCAGACAATCGACGGCCACGATGAGCTTTTCGCGCGGAATGCCGGCCGCGAGCGCGCGGAGGAACTCCGCATCAATCCCGCGCGCCGTAAACGCGCTGCTGCCCACGATGATTCGATGCGCGCCCGCTTCCGCGACGCGCTGTGCGCGCTCCACGGTGCGAATTCCGCCGCCGACGCGACACGGCTTGCGCCGGCAGAGTTCGCGGATGACGGCGGACTGATCCCCTTTCCCCATCGCCCCGTCGAGGTCAATGACCTGGAGCTCCGGGTAGTCGGCGAACTTTTCCAGCACCGCGAGCGGGTCGGGCAACTCCAGGCGCTTGTCCTTGCCCTGGACCAGTTGCACGACTTTTCCGCCCATCAGGTCGATGCAGGGAATGATCATCTTAAAAGAAGTCGGCAGTTGAGAGTCGACAGTTCACAGTTGAAGCCAGAAGAAAATGCTGAATGATGAATTCTTCCCACTACGAGCGCCGTCCGGCGTTTGTCTTTCATTCAGCATTCTCGGCGTTTTGGGGCGCCTAGATCCTGACAGCGACCCCTTGGGCGCGCAAATACTCCTTCAGGCTGCGAATCGTGTATGTCTCAAAATGGAAAATGGAGGCGGCCAGCGCGGCGTCGGCCGAACCTTTCAGGAAAACCTCGGCGAAGTGTTCCGGGCCGCCCGCGCCGCCCGAGGCGATCACGGGGATGTGCACGGCGCGCGCAATGGTCGCAGTCAGTTCGCAATCGAAGCCCGTCTGCGTTCCGTCCGCGTCCATGGAGGTGAGCAGAATTTCTCCCGCCCCGAGCCCTTCCACACGCCTCGCCCACTCGAGCGCGTCGAGGCCAGTGGGCTTGGTGCCCCCATAAGTCACTACCGTCCATCGCGCCGATTCGGGTACGCCAGAGGGAAACTGGAAATTGGAAACTGGACCTTCGTCTTTGGCCGATTTTCGATTTTCGAGTTTCGAGTTTCGAATTTCGAGTTTCCAGTTTCCGGTTTCCGGACCTCGGACCCGCCGCGCATCAATCGCTACGACGACGGCCTGGCTTCCAAAATGCGCAGCGAGGTCTGAAATCAGCTCCGGGTTCTCGACCGCTCCGGTGTTGACCGCGACCTTGTCGGAACCCGCCGAGAGCAGTCGCCGTGCATCTTCCAGCGCGCGCACGCCTCCGCCGACGGTCAG
>JAIQGA010000347.1 GCA_020072925.1 Terriglobia bacterium
AGCGGATCATGTAGAGGGCCTCTTCCGGCAGATAATCCTTCACGACGTGGTAGAGGTACTCGTCGTGGCCCCACGACATGTCCACACGCTCGAGCCCGCCACCTTCCTCATAAACGCCCAGGCGGGTCTGATATTCGGGGTTTCTCACATCCGGGTTGAACTGGAAGAATTCGTAGAAAACAATCTTGTCGGAGTGCGCGCACCCCGTCGGGAAGGTGTCGCCCACAACGGCCCATTGCGGCTCTCCGAAGAGGCAAAGGATTTTTCCCAGATCGTGAATTAATCCCGTCAGAACAAACCACCGCGGCCTTCCATCGTTTCGTATGGCTTCAGCGGACTGGAGCAGATGTTCGATCTGCGAGAGGCTGGTGTCGGGGTCGCTGTCGTCAACCAGCGTGTTCAAATACTCCATCGCCTCCCAGATGCCCATCTTCCGCCGCTGGAGACCCAGGTACTCGCGCTTTTTCTCCTGAATGAATTCGCGGGTCTGGTGTGTGTGATTCAGGCGGTAAAACTCTTTCACCGAAGGGCGCGCTTCGACGCGATAATCGCGGAATTGTTCCGGCTGCTTCTTAGGATTTGTGGCGGTCAACAAGGGGGTGGTAGACCCATTCTCGGGATAGCGCTGCTCCAGGAAATCTTCCCACTCGTCGAGGCTGCGCAGCGGTTCTTCCCCTCCGCGATCGAGACTCATCGGCGCCCCCTTCTTTTGTTCAAAGCCCTTGCGGATATTCCTGCACCCTGCAACTACAACTTCACCCCACAGAGCAATACTATTGCAGAGCCGTTTTCAAATCAAGCATCCAGGAGCGGTGGACCGTTACTCCCTCACCCTCAGCGTGCCCTTGAGCGGCAGGTCGTCCGAGGACCTGCCCACCATGATCTGAAAATCCCCGGGCACAACGACCCAGTGCATATTCTGATCAAGTAACTGCAACTCGTCGGGGGTCAACGTGAACGTTGCGGTCTTCGTTTCGCCTGGTTTGAGTGCCACCCTCTCAAAGCCGCGCAATTGCTTGATGGGCGTTGAAACCGGGGCGTAAGCCTCGTGAAGATAAAGTTGCCCGACTTCCTCGCCCGGCCGGGCGCCGGTGTTCTTCACGTCCACGCTCACGCGCGCGTTGCCCGCGGTGTGAATCTCAGCCGGCTCGATGCGAAGATTGGAATAATCGAATTGGGTATAGCTCAGACCGTAGCCAAAAGGATAAAGGGGCGTGCCGGGCATGTCCACGTAACCGTGATTATTGCTCCATCCGCGATTGATCCAGTAAGCCTTGGAAGGCTGATAATTGTAATAGGCGGGCAACTGACCCACACTACGGGGAATGGTGATGGCCAGCCGGCCGCTGGGATTGTAATCACCGAAGAGCACGTCAGCCACCGCTTCGCCCCCGCGCTCGCCCGGTTCCCAGGCCTCCACAATCGCGGGGACATGCTCGGCCTCCCAGCGGATGGAAAGCGGCCGGCCGTTGACGAGCACGACTATGGTTGGCGTTCCGGTGGCAGAAACTGCACGGATAAGATCATCCTGCACGCCGGTTAAATCCAGGCTGGCCACGTCGTGGGCTTCGCCATCCGTCGGCGCCTCCTGCTTTTCCGCGCCCTCCCTCCAGGTCTGTTCTCCCACCACGACGATGGCAACGTCGGCATGCTTCGCGGTGTCAACTGCTTCCGAGAAGCCGCTTTTGTCCTGGGTATTCACGCCACACCCCTTAACGTAGGAGACGCGGGTTGCGGGCGTGACTTTGGCCTTGATGCCGTCGAGGATTGTACCCACGTGTTGCAGGACTACTTGCGGCGAGTAATCTCCAAACAAGTTCGATACGTTGTTTGCGTTGGGTCCGATCACCGTAATCGACTTCAGGTCTTTCTTCAGTGGCAGCAGGTGGTTGTCGTTCTTCAGAAGCACGATGCCTTCCCGCGCGGCTCGCAAGGCCAGGTCTTGATGATCCCGGGAGTGCATGACCTTCTCAGCCTGCTCCAGGTTGGCGTAGGGGTGCTCGAAGAGTCCGAGGCGGAATTTCAATTCCAGGACTCGCCGCACGGCCCGATCGATCAGAGCCACGGGGACTTTCCCTTCTTCGACATTTTCAATGAGCGGGCCCATGTACGCCGGCTCGTACGTGATGTTCACATCCACTCCGGCCTGGAGGGCCAGCGCACCCGCTTCCTTCTGGGTTGGAACAATGCCTTCGTAGATCAGTGTGTCAAAACCGCCCCCCTCACTCACCACGATGCCCTTAAAGCCCAGTTCCTGCCGGAGGATTTTGGTCATCCACTTCTCCGAAGCGTGACCCGGCACATCTTCAATCTCGGGATATCCGGCCATGACTCCCAGAGCGTTGTGCTTGGTGATCGCCGCAACCCAGGGGAGCAAGAAGTGCTCACGAAGGGTTCGTTCGGATAAGTCGATCGCACCGCGCTCCAAGCCGCTAACGGGCTGGCTCTGGATAGGAAAATCCGTCATCAGGGCGACAACTTTATCTGGAGCGTCGATGTTGGAACCCTGCGCACCCTCCACGATATTCTCGGCGATGTGCGAATAAAGATACGGGTCCTCGGTATAGGCTTCCTCATTACGCCCCATCCGCGGGTCGCGATTCAACTCCAGCACCAGAGTGGAGAGAACGTGAATCCCCACAGCGCGGGATTCCCGAGCCGCCGCCGCGTAAATAGCCTTCACGAGCGGCATGTCGAAACTGCTGCCGATGGCCAGTCCTTCCGGGAAAACCGTCGCGCCCGAAAACATCCCGCCGTGCGTGCCCTCTTCGTCCTGAAGCAGCGGGATTTTCAGGCGCGTCTCGGTAAGCGCGATCTTCTGCAGGTCGTTGAAATAATCGACCTGCTCGCGAACGCTCTGGTGCAGGATGGTGTTGGCCAAAGTAAAGAAGCCGCAACCGGGGCCAATCTCATTCGTATAAGTCCCGGCGGCAAATCGTCTGCACGCTTCCTTTTTTTCAGGGATGGTCTTTCCAAGTTCATCAACATAGACACAGGGAAGGTTGAGCTGCCCGACTTTCTCCTTGAGCGTCATTCTACTCAGCAGGTCTTCAACGCGCAGACTGATCGGTTGGCTCGTATCCAAGTAAAGAGGCCGGGAGCCACCTGATTGACCAAACAAGGCAGCGCCACCTGAGAGCAGGAACCCGAGCGTCACGGCTGGAACCCAATACGCGCGCGCAGAACGCATGATTCACCTCGAACAGGGAACAGAGGTCATGTACCGTCGGAAAGGCAAGAGTCTACCTCAGAGCCATCAACAATAAAACGAGGGACCTCGCGCTCTTCTGCTTTTTTCGTATGTTATGCAATAATCAGAAATGCTGACGAAGCGTGGACCACATAACCAACCTGCTTGGAGGAAGATGCGAAGGTACAAGTCACACGGGAAAGTCTTTTGCGCCGCTGGTCTGATTTTGCTTTTATCGATTTGTGGAATGTTCCAGCTTCCGCGCGCCTTCGCACAAACCGCCTCTTCGGCAGACGCGACAAGCAGTCAAAACTCGCCTTCGTCGGAGACCGAGAAGAAACGTCTGAGTGTGAACCCGCTGACCGGACTTGCGACGTCTCCGGGCTCAGACTACCGTCCCCTCACGCCAGGGGATCGCTGGAGGCTTTACTGGAACCAAAACTACACGTCCGTCGGCGCTTACTTTGGGCCGTTCGCCGCCGCGCTGGTGTTGGACCAGGCGCGGAGCAATCCGTATCAATGGGGCGGGGGGGTTCCGGGCTACGGTCGCCGTGTTACTTCACGCGTCGGCGGCGCCATCGTGCAAGGCACATTTCAGGCGCCGGTCGCCGCGCTGCTCAAGGAGGACGTTCGCTACATCGCGAGCGACCGGCGCAGCGCCAAACGGCGGGCGTTGCACGCGGTGCTGTACAGTTTTCTGACCTACTCGAAACATGGGCGCCCGACCCTCAACATCGCCAATCTGGGTGGTTACTACGCTTCGAGCGCCGCGTCCACACTCTGGCTTCCGGGACACTACAACGTGGCGGCCCACGCTCTCAGCGACGCCTCTCTGCAGATAGCTCTCACCATTCCCGTAAACATCTTCCAGGAATTCTGGCCGGACATCGATCAGCGACTCCTGCACCGGCATTGATGTCGCTCCCAAGCCTCTACGCAAGCAGCAGCTCAGAATGCAATTTTGGGGAAGGCTCACAGCCAGGGGGAAAGGGGTCTGATCTTGAGAAACTAAGTGTGCCGCGCCACGTAAATCAGCAGGGCGAAGATGATGATGGGAATCATCACCAGCATCAAGTAAAACAGCGCCCTCCGGAGCACAGGTGAACGGCGACGTTTCCAGTCGCGCAACTCCGGGCGCTCGGCGACGCCCACTTCTTCCGGATGCTTGAGGTCATGACCAAACTCGCGCGCGGTGGCGTAACGATTCTTGGGATCACGTTCCAAGGCGCGGTAGATGATCTCCTGCAATTGCGGAGAAATCGTGGGATCGATCTCCCGCGGCGGGATGGGATTATTGAGAAGCCGGTCGTTCATGATGACGAAGGCATTGGGCCCCGTAAACGGCACTTTTCCGGTCAGCATCTCGTAAAGCATCACGCCCACCGCATAAAGGTCGCTGCGCGCGTCGCCCCGTTTCCCCTTGACCATTTCGGGTGAAATGTAATCGGGCGTTCCCATCACCTGCGAAAGCTTTGCGAACGTCAGCCGCCGTGCTCCGGAACTCGCCGCCAGGCCAAAGTCGATGAGCTTGATGCGGTCATTGGCGTCGATCATGATGTTTTCGGGCTTCAAATCTCGATGCGCAACGCCCTGGCTGTGGATGTAGTCCAGCACGTCTAAGACCGCGAGCGCAATACGCACAGCACGTTCTGGCGGAAACTTCCCCTGTTCGTTGAGGATCTGACGGAGCAGGCGTCCTTCCACCCACTCCATGACCATGTACAGCCGGCTGCGCCCATCTTCGGCGATAACTTTCATGACCCCGGGATGATTGAGTTTTTGGCCGACGGCCTCCTCACGATGGAAGCGGTCGAAGAAGACGGGGTCACTTTCCATTTCAGGATGCGGAACTTTGATGGCGACGGGCTGGCCCGTGCGCAGATCGGTGGCGCGAAAGATGGAGGCCATGCCGCTTCGCGCCAGAAGGCGTTCGATGCGATAGTGGTCCAGTTGATCGCCGGGATGGAGGGGAGTCATCGTTGGCGAAGATCAGCGCGAAAGGCCCAGGCGAACCGCCCATCAACGAAGCTTGTAAGGTCGCCCGCGGTACATGCCTACCCGCTCCACGTTTCGAACGCGGATGAGCTGAACACTGATATTATCGCTCCCGCCGCGCTCGTTCGCAAGCGCCACCAAGGCCTGCGCTGCTGCGTTCAATTCGGTTTCGTGCGTGACCGCGCGGGCGATCTCGGGGGCGCTCACGGCGCCGTGCAGGCCGTCCGAGCAAAGCAGCAGCACGTCTCCGGGGAGCACCGCGTGCTCGCTCACTTCAACTCCTACAAAAAGGTCGTTGCCCAGCGACCGGCTGAGGACGTGGCGCGTGGGCGCCTCGGACGCCTCGCCTGCTGAGAGCACGCCCAAACTCACCTGTTCGCTGGTCACCGTGTGATCGCGCGTGAGCGACGTGGCGTGCCCGCGGCGAAGGAGATAACACCGTGAATCCCCCACGTGGGCCACGGTCGCCCGATCGAAGCGCAGCGTGCAGACAACGAGAGTCGTCGCCATGTTAACGCCGCCCGGGCCGACTGCTTTCCCAACGTCATAGACTTGCGTGTTGGCCGCTTGGACCAGACGCTCCAAGAGTGTTCCGGGCGGCTCTCCCGCGGGGGCCTGGCGAAATCCGGCAAGAACGCTTTCGACCGCAGTCCGTGCGGCGACCTCACCACGCTCCTGTCCGCCCACGCCATCCGCCAGTGCGAAAAGCCATCCATGGGTGCGCGCCTGCATCGGCGTCATC
>JAIQGA010000348.1 GCA_020072925.1 Terriglobia bacterium
ATCTCCGCGGACCTGCGCCTGGACCCGACGCGGCAAGGCCTGCTGCTCTCCTCGTTCTTCTGGTCGTACGCGTTCATGCAGGTTCCGGTGGGCTGGTGCGCTGATCGTCTCAATCTCCGCTGGCTCTACGCCGGCGCGTTTGTGATCTGGTCAGTCGCGCAAGGGATGTGCGGATTGGCCACGGGGCTCGGGATGCTCATCGCTTTCCGCATCGCGCTGGGCATCGGCGAATCCATCTACCTTCCCGGCGGAACGAAGATCGTCAGCCTGCTCTTCTCCAGCACCGAACGGGGCCTTCCGTGCGGCCTCTTCGATTTCGGCACGCGGATCGGGCTCGTGATGGGAGGAGTTCTCGTTCCCTGGCTTCTCGTTCCCTATGGCTGGCGCGGCACGTTCATGCTGGTGGGCTTCCTTGCTCTGCTGTGGCTGCCACCGTGGCTGGCAGTGGCGCCGCGGGGCCTGAGTGGTCAGAGCAGCCCACCTGCCGCTTCGAGCGCGCTCAGTTCCGCACCGCGCCGCCGCACCATCACCTTCAACCGCAATCTGCTCGGCATCTGCCTGGGCTTCTTCTGCTTCGATTATTACTGGTACCTGCTGGTGACCTGGCTGCCAAATTATCTCGTGACGGTTCGCCACCTGTCCATCTTGCGCGCGGGAATTTACGCGGCGCTTCCCTTCTTCGTCTTTGGCGCCAGCGAACCGATCGGCGGCTGGCTCGCAGATCGCCTAATCCGTTTCGGCTGGAACGAGACGCGCACGCGCAAGGGCATGGTCACAGTGGCGTTTCTCACCGGGCTGTTGCTGATCCCCGCCGCGCGCGTCGAGACGCCCACGGCCGCGATTCTGCTGATTGTCGGTGGCTCGCTGGTGGGACTCGCGACGGGGAATATGATCGTCATCCTGCAAGCCTGCGCGCCGCACCACGAGGTCGGCATCTGGACGGGCTTCGAAAACTTCGCCGGCAACGTGGGTGGAATCCTCGCTCCCTTGTTGACAGGACTTCTCATCGAGAAAACGGGATCCTACTTCCCCGGATTCGTATTGGGCGCACTGGTGCTAGTGACGGGCCTGCTGGCTTACTGGTTTGTGGTGGGAGAGCTGACGCCTCCGGAGGAAACGCCTTCGTAAGGCGGACGTGGGCGAGCCAGCCTTCGTCCCGAGCGAGCTATGTGCTATATTCGGCGCCTTGCGCGCCAGGGTTCTCCCGGTGCTGATGAGGAGACGGCATTGATCTCCACTGTACCGCCACGGCGCGGGAGATTCCGCTTGCTCCGATATCGCTCGAGTCAAATTCCGAACTGGGAGAGTGCACCATGGGAAAACTGGCGATAACGGGTGGAAAGCCTGCACGCACGAAACCCTTCTCGCCGTGGCCGATCTACTCGGCGCAGGAAGCGCGGGAACTCCAGAAAGTGTTGAAGAGCCGCAACTGGGGCGGGTATCCGTTCCCCAACCAGCGCGCTCACGCGTTTGCCCGGAAGTTCGCCAAGTTTCACGGCGCGAAGTACGGCCTGGCGGTGGCGAATGGCACGGTGGCGATTGAGATCGCGCTGGCCGCGGCGGGCATCAAGCCGGGCGATGAAGTGATTGTGCCCGCCTATACCTGGGAAGGGACAGTCGGGCCGGTTTTGCTTTTGAACGCCGTGCCGGTGTTTGTGGACATCGATCCGGCCACCTACTGCCTCGACGCGAAGCTGATTGAGAAGGTGTTGACGCCCAAGACACGCGCCGTTCTCCCAGTGCATCTCGCCATGCGCTTCGCGGACTTGGACGAGATTGGCCGCATCGCTCGCGAGCGCAACCTGGTGGTGGTTGAGGACTGCGCGCACGCGCACGGCGGCAAGTGGCGTGATAAGGGCGCGGGCGCCACGGGCGACCTCGGCTGCTTCAGCTTCCAATCGAGCAAGCTGATGACTTCCGGCGAAGGCGGCGCGGTCATCACCAGCAACCTGGAATATTACGAGCGCGCACAGTCGTACATGAACTGTGGCCGGGCCAGCCTCACCGACGAATTCCGGCATCGCCTCATCGGCTTCAACTATCGCATCACGGAACTTCAGGCGGCCATCCTTGCAGCGCAACTGGAGCGCCTGCCGAAGCAAGCGAAAGTCCGCCAAGCCAACATGGACCACTTCGAAAAGCGCCTGCGCGGAACCCCGGGGCTGGGCTTTCTCGAGCGCGACAAGCGCCAAACACGCGTGGCTGCATATCAATATGTCTTCAAGTATTCTCCAGAACACTTCGGCGTGCCACGCGCGGCGTTCCTGGGCGCGCTCGAAATGGAAGGCGTGCCCTGCGACGGGCTGTTCTATGAGCCGGTTTACAAGAGCGCGCTTTTCCCTGTTAATTCCCTCGACTGGCCCGCGTTGAGCTGGGGTCGGCCCCAACCGCTCGACCTCAAGTCCAGCTACCATTGCCCCGTCTCCGAACGCGCAGCCTACGAAGAAGCCGTCTGGTTGCCACATCACATTTTCCTGGGAAGCAGAAAGGACACGGACGATATCGCCGAGGCAGTGCTCAAAGTCTGCGAAAACATCGGTGAGTTGCGCGGGCTCGAGCATCCTCGCATTGAAACCAAAGCGATGAGCCGCGCCGAGCGCCCGCGGGTCGAGAAGCGGCAATGGTAAGGACATTTGGTGATTTTGTGATTGAGTGATTGGGTGATTGAAAAGAATATAATGGCGTGTTTTTAGCTGATCCGAGCCCAGGAATTCAGGGTACGGCTTTTCAATCACTCAATCGCTAAATCACCAAATCACTCAATGCTTTTTCGAGGTTCCCATGGTCGTCCCGCTGACTCCCATACGCCTGAAGCGCCATGCCGCGCAAATCTTCGGCCGCAAGGAAGGCGTGGTCTGCGAGAATTCGCGTTTCACCTATCGGGAATTCAACGAGCATTGCGATCGCCTCTCTGCGGCGCTCTTGAAGCTCGGATTGCGGCAGGGCGACCGCGTCGCTTACCTGAGCTTCAATTGCCACCGCCTGCTCGAGGCGTACTTCGGCGTCCCGCAGATTGGCGCCGTCCTGCTTCCGCTCAATATCCGCCTGAGTCCCGAGGAGTTGGCGTATATCCTGAATGACGCCGGTCCGCGCGTCCTCTGCTTTGACCCGGAGTTCATCCCGCTCGTAGAAGCGCTGCGTCCGCAGGCTGAATCCATCGAGCACTACATCGCGCTGCGAGACGCCAAGCCGGCCTGGGCTCATCCGGAATTTTACGATGAGCTGCTGGCGGAGACTTCGCCGGCGGAGATCGACTATCGCGACATCGACGAGAACTCGGTCGCGGAGTTGTTCTATACCAGCGGGACCACCGCCCATCCCAAGGGTGTGATGCTGACGCACCGCAACCTTTACCTCCACGCCTTCTACGTGGCCGCGCGCGCCCAGATCACCGACCGGGAAGTGGGCCTCTATACGGTGCCGCTTTTCCATGTCAATAGCTGGGGGGCTCCGCATTATCTGACCTTGGCCGGCGCCCGGCACGTCATCATCAAGAAGTTCGATCCGATTGCGGCGATGGAACTGATTCAGCGCGAGCGTGTCACTCGTCTGCTCGTCGTAGCCACAATGGTGATCGCAATGCTCAACCATCCCGACTTCGAGAAATACGATCTCAGCAGCCTGAAGGAAGTCATGATGGGCGGCGCGCCCACCAACACGTCGCTGGTCAGTGAGATTGAGCGAAGATTGCCCGGTTGCACGGCCTTCGGAGGGTACGGCCTGACGGAAACTTCCCCCGTCCTCACCATGGCCCACCTGAAAGCCCAACGCGCGGACGACTCGACGGAAACCGTCTTGCGGCGGAAAGCGACCGCCGGCTATGCGCTGGCGGGAACGGAAATCCGCGTGGTGGATTTTGAAGGCCGCGACGTCAAATGGAACGGTCAAGAGGAAGGGGAGGTTGTGGTCCGCGGCGACGTGGTGATGGCCGGTTATTGGAAGCAACCTGAGTCGACAAGACAAGCGATGCGCGACGGCTGGCTGCACACGGGCGATATTGCCACCATTGATGAAGAAGGCTACATCCTCATCGTGGACCGCGCCAAGGACATGATTTTAAGTGGCGGCGAAAACATCGCCTCGGCCGAAATCGAGCGCGTCATTTACGGGCATCCGGCTGTTCTCGAGTGCGCGGTGATTGCCGTCCCGGACGACACCTGGGGCGAAGTTCCCAAGGCTCTTGTAGCCCTCAAGTCGGGGCAATCCTGCACTGAGGGCGCCATCATCGAACAATGCCGGAAACACCTGGCCGGATTCAAAGTCCCCAAGTCCGTGGAGTTCTTGGAAAGCCTGCCGAAAGGCGGGACGGGGAAGATCCTGAAGAAAGTGTTGCGCGAACAATACTGGGTGGGGCGGGAACGAAGAGTCCACTAATAACAGTGGTCAGTTGTCAGTCGTCAGTTGTCAGTGGTGATCATATCGGATAAAAGATCTTGAGTTACTGGATTCAGCCGCTCTCGCCTGCTCATTCACTTGCGCTCTCCGCGCTGGTGGCCGCGGTGCCGCTCGCGGTCGTGCTGATTCTGATGGGGGGCCTGCGGAAGGGCGGCGCGGTATCGGCGGCGGCCGGCCTGGGGAGCGCCCTGCTTCTCGCGGCGCTTGTCTGGCGGATGCCCCTCGGGCTGGCGCTGCGGAGCGCGGGCTTTGGTTTTCTGTACGGTCTCTGGCCGATCCTGTGGATTGTTTTCGCGGGGCTCTGGCTCTACAACCTGGCGGTGGACACGGGGAAATTCGAATTGTTGCGGCGCTGGATGGCGGAGCACGCAGCCGGTGACTTGCGTCTGCAAGCGATCCTGGTGGCCTTTTGCTTTGGCGCGCTGCTGGAGGGGACTGCGGGCTTCGGCGCGCCGGTGGCCATTGCCGCATTTCTCCTTCTGGGACTCGGTTTCAAGCCGCGCCAGGCCGTTACCCTTTCATTGCTGGCTAATACGACGCCCGTGGCGTTCGGCGGGCTGGGGATTCCCATTGTGGCGCTTGCGGCGGTGACCGACCGCTCGCGGGACGTGAGGATCTTCGCGCTCGCTTACCCGGACTGGTCGCAGACCTACAACCCGGTCCACCTCGGCAAGGCGGGCGATCCGCTGGCGACCGCGGAGCGCGTCTTGGTGACCTTTCTGCGTTACTGGAAAGCTCCGGATGCGCCACCCGCCAAGCCCACAGAAAGGACGGCACCGAAGCTCTCCGCTTCCGCCTCGGTCGCTGCCTGGACGCCCTGGATCCTGCTGGCCGGCGTCATGATTTTCTGTTCCGCGCTCAAGCTCTTTCAGGTGGGACAACATAATGTTCCTATACCCCGCCTCCATAATGCCATCTTTATTACGCTCTATCAGAAACCCTACGCCGCGGTATTCCAATTCCAGCCGCTGGCCGCCGGGACCGCCGCGCTCATCGCCGCGCTGCTTACGGCGATGATATTCCGCTCGGGCACCGGCGTTTTCTTCAAGGCAGGGGTCAAAACGCTCAAGCAACTTCGTCTGCCGGGCCTGACCGTCGGCCTGATCGTGGCGCTGGCTTATCTGTATAACTACTCGGGAATGGCGTATACGCTGGGCGCGGCGCTTGCAGGGTTGGGCCGGCTTTTCCCGCTGGCCAGTTGCTGCCTCGGTTGGGTAGCGTGCTTTCTGAGCGGCAGTGACACGGCGAGCAACCTGCTGTTCGGGAATCTCCAGGTTGCCGCCGCGCACCAGATTGGCGTCAATCCCATTCTTCTCGCCGCGGCGAATTCGTCGGGCGCAGTCACGGGGAAAATGATATCGCCGCAGAACATCGCGGTGGGTGTGACGACGGTGGGGTTGATCGGGCAGGAGGGCGATGTGCTTCGAGACACCCTTGGACACAGCCTGATCCTGGCAGCGGCGCTCAGCGTGCTGGTATTTCTCCAGGCCTACTGGCTGACCGCGATGGTGCCCCACTGAGCCAGGCCTTTTGCCCGGCCCCGCTAAGAAATTGAAAATTATCAGCCAATACGTTAGCCTACCGGCGGAGTAGAGCGGGGCAACCTCGGGGCGAGGGGCCGCCCGCTCGGAGAAGCGCATGCAGCCGGAAACAACCTCAGCGCCGGTCGTCTCCGCGGGGCGGACGCAAGGCGGCACGTTCCTGGCGTGGGTCGAGGGCTTGCGCCCGCAGCAGTGGGTGAAGAACGGGTTCGTTTTTGCCGCTCTGATTTTTTCACAGCACCTGACGAATTGGAACAGCAACTTCCGCGTCGCACTCGCGGCGGGCGCGTTCTGCCTGATCTCCAGCGCCGCCTACCTCCTTAACGACATTCTCGACGCGGAGGAAGATCGCAACCATCCCGCCAAGCGTCTGCGCCCGGTGGCGTCCGGGCGCCTGGGAGTGAAACTGGCGGCGATCACTTCGGCGGTGCTGGCGCTGGGCGCGCTCGCCACGGCGTGGGCCCTTGACCGAAGGTTTCTGCTCACCATCGCCTTGTACGCCGGCGTCAACCTGGCCTATTCGTGGTTTCTGAAGCGCATCATGCTGCTCGACGTATTCGTCATCGCGGCGGGGTTTGTCTTCCGGGTGATTGGCGGCGCCGTGGTCATCCACGTTGTCGTGTCTTCATGGCTGATCGTTTGCACCACGCTGCTGGCTCTCTTCCTGGCGCTGAGCAAACGCCGCCACGAGCTGGTGCTTTTGAAAAGCGGCGCATCGAACCATCGCTCGACGCTGGCCAACTACAGCCCCTACTTCCTCGACCAGCTCATCGCGATAGTGACCGCATCGACGGTCATGTCCTATGCGCTCTACACGCTTTCCGCCGACGTGCAGGCAAAATTTCCCGGTAAACGGCTGGAGCTCACGATTCCTTTCGTCCTCTTCGGCATTTTCCGGTATCTTTACCTGGTTCATCAGAACGAGGAAGGCGGAAACCCGACGCGCCTGGTGCTGACTGACCCGGTGTTGATCTCCGTGGTGTTGATTTGGGCGGCCTCTGTCATCTTTATCATCTATCTTTGACCGTGCCGATTCTTTTCCCGACAATACCCGAAACGGAAAGCGCGGGTTGTTCCCTGCCTTGAGGGCCACGATTCGATGATCGTTTCCGGAATCAACTCGGTGACCACGCCGCTCGCGGGCTGGGGACGGTATCCGATCGAGCCGTGCCATCTCTTCCGGCCGGAGCGACGGCGGGAGTTGGCAGCAATCCTCGCTTCCGGGGCCCAGCGGGACTACATCTCGCGCGGCCTGGGAAGGAGCTATGGGGACGCCGCGCTGAATCGCGAGAGCGGCGTGATCTCCCACCTGCGGCTGAATCGCTTTCTGGCCTTCGACCCCGAAACGGGCGTGCTGGAATGCGAAGCAGGGGTGAGTTTCGCAGAGATCCTTCAATATTTCTTACCGCGCGGTTTCTTTTTGCCGGTGACGCCGGGAACTAGATTCGTTACGGTAGGTGGCGCTATCGCCGCGGACGTGCACGGCAAGAATCATCACCGCGACGGCACGGTGGCAAACTTCATCAAGGATTTCAAGCTGCTGACACCTGGTGGGGAAATTCTCGTCTGCTCGCCCGCTTCACACTCGGAGATTTTCTGGGCCACGTTCGGCGGCATGGGGTTGACAGGTGTGATTGTCAGCGCGCGCCTCGCACTGCGCCGCGTGGAGTCCGCGTATGTCTTTGTGGACTATCAGAAGACGCGCAATTTCGAGGAAGCCATCGGCATCATGGGCGAGTCCGACCGCCAATACCAATATTCGGTGGCGTGGATTGACTGCCTGGCCACCGGCGCGTCCCTGGGGCGCGCGATCCTGATGCGTGGCAACCACGCGCCGGCGGCACAGTTGCCCAAGCGGCTGCGCGACCCGCTGGCCGCGCCCTCGCACCGTGAATGGAATCTGCCCATCAATCTCCCGGGGCTGGCGCTTAACAGCCTGACCGTGGGAGCCTTCAACGCGCTTTTCTATGCGGCGCATCGCAACACCACGCAACAGCTCGTGGACTTTGAGAAGTTCTTCTTTTTGCTCGACGCGATTCACAACTGGAACCGGCTCTATGGAAAGCGCGGCTTCGTGCAATATCAATTCGCGCTGCCGCCGGAAAGCGGGCGCGATGGGCTGGCGGCGATTCTGGAGCGGCTGGCGCGCTCCCGGCGCAGTTCCTTCCTGGGCGTATTGAAGTGCTTTGGCGACGCCAACCCGGGTTTGCTCTCCTTTCCGATCCGAGGATACACGCTGGCGCTGGATTTGCCGGCGGACCGCGGGCTGAAGCCCTTCCTCCAGGAACTGGATCAATTGGCCCTGCGTTACGGCGGGCGCGTCTACCTGGCGAAGGACGCCACGCTGAGCGCGGAGACTTTTGCGGCCATGTACCCGCAACTGGAGCGCTTCCGCGCCCTCAAGCGGCAGCTTGATCCGAAGGGCGTCCTCGCGTCGTCGCTGGCGCGGAGGGTGAAACTTGTCGAGAGTTAGCCTGATGTCGTGGTCCACACAGACCGGCGAGGTGCGCGCGTGCCCAGCGTGCTGATTCTCGGAGCCACCTCGGCCATCGCGCGGGCGATCGCCGCGGAATTCGCGCGCCATCGGTCCGAGCTGATCCTGGCGGCTCGCGACGCCGAGGAGTTAACGGCACTGGCCGCCGACCTGAATCTTCGTTACGGCGTCAAGACTCAAGCCCAGTGCCTCGACGTGCTCGACCCAGCCGCCGTCGAGACTTCCCTGCCCGCCTGCCTCGCCGCCGCGGGCGAGACGCTCACCGGCGTGGTGCTGTGCGTGGGAACGATGGGCGACGAGGAAGCCGCCCGCGCCAATCAGGCCGAGGCGGAACGCATTCTCAATACCAATTTTACGGGTTGCGTGCTTGCCCTGAACGTCGTCGCCAACCATTTCGAGAAGCGGAAGCGCGGGTTTATTTGCGCACTCTCTTCCGTGGCGGGCGACCGCGGGCGGCAGAGCAACTACCTCTACGGCTCCGCCAAGGCCGGACTCTCGGCGTACTTGCAGGGCTTACGCAACCGGCTCTTTCGCTCCGGGGTGCGCGTCATCACCATCAAGCCGGGATTTGTGGACACCAGCATGACCTTCGGCCGCCCAGGACTTTTCCTGCTGGCTTCGCCCGAAGCGATTGCGCGGGGAGTTTACAAAGCCATTAACAGCGGCAAAGACGTGGTCTATCTCCCCTGGTTCTGGCGCTGGATCATGCTGGTCATTCGCCTGGTGCCGGAGGGGATATTCAAACGGCTTCGACTCTAGTCGACCCGATACGAGATGATCGGACTCTTGAGCTAATCGAAAGTCGAGAGCCGAAAGTCGAAGAGGAAGCTATGCCCGAAATCTGCACCACGACTTGCACGACTCTATTGCATGCCCTTTCGCCCCTGTGTTAGTTTGACATAGCCTCAGGCTGGGAATGGCATCCACGCCAACATCGAAGACGCCGGTTCGTCCACCTATCGAGCCTCCGACTCTCCCGCCGGCCGCCACGACTTGGACGCGCTCCGACGGGGCAGCCATCGCGCTGCTCGTGGGCGCCATCGTTGCGCTCTTTTGGAAGCCACTCTTCACATCGTCCATGCTCTATTACCGGGACATCTACAACTACACCTACCCGATTGCCCGACTCATCCACGAAAGCTGCCGTCAGGGCTTTCTGCCTTACTGGAACCCCTACCTGAACTACGGCCAGCCGCTTCTCGCGAACCCGAATTATCTGTTCTTTTACCCCTACACGGCGTTCATCATTCTGCTGCCGCTGAAATTCGCGTACACGATGTTCTATGTCCTGCACTTCGCGGTGGGGGCGGTCGGGACTTATTTGTTGGCACGGCGCTGGAACCAAAGCCGCCTGGCGGCGTTCTTTGCCGCAAGCTTTTTTACTTTCAGCGGTCCCATCCTCTCGCTCGGCAATCTCTACAACCATGCGGCGTGCGCGGCGTGGATCCCCTGGGCGCTGCTCATGACCGAGCGCGTGCTCTCCGACCAGAACGTGCGCGCCTGGCTGCTCCTGACGCTGGTTTTCTCCTTGCAGTTTCTGGCGGCCGAGCCTTTCACGATGATGGCGACCTTTGGCTTGTGCGTGGTATACGCTTTCTTCCGCCGCGGCGTCTGGAGACCCTGTCTTTCGCCTATCAATCTCCGCATCCTGGCAGGTTTCTTCCTCGTAGGTTGCCTGATGATCGCGCTCTGCGCGGTCCAGTTCTTCCCTGCCTCAGATTTTCTCGGGCAGGCGCGGCGCGGCGCCACGGGCCTTGCCTTCAAGGAGACGACGCACTGGTCGTTCCACCCCCTTTCGCTCGTCGAACTCGTGGTGCCGGACTTCTTCGGGACGACGGTCACCGCTCCCAGCGCCTGGACCCGGATCGTGGGCGACAATTCCGACCCCTATTTCATCAGCGTTTTCGTGGGATGCATTCCTTTCTTTTTCGCCTTGGCCGGATGGACGCTCAGCGATGAGAAACGCCGGAACTTCATCGCCGGAGCCGCGTTGGTCCTCTGGCTGATTTCACTTGGACGGTTTACACCTGTTTTTTCCCTGGCGTATTTGCTCGTCCCGTTGCTTTCGCTGGTTCGGTTTCCTGTCAAGCTGCTTGTTCTGATCGTTTTGATGGTGGCGTTGCTGGCGGGATGGGGCTTCGACGCATTACGTCTGAATGCGGCCAGCTTACGAAATCGTTCCGGGTGCGCGTTGCGACCTCTCCAGGTGTTCCTGGCTCTCGTGGCCGCAGTGTGGCTGGTTGCCTGGGTCGCTCCACGCGTGATTGCATCGCCCGCGCTCTGGGCACTGCGGGCGGCGGATCACCCCGCGGCAGAGGCAACGCAGAT
>JAIQGA010000023.1 GCA_020072925.1 Terriglobia bacterium
CTTAAGTCTGCGGCTTTTGATTGTCAGAGAATTCAGGCCGCAGACCTTGGAAAGCAGGTCTGCGCTACCCATGTCAAAATGACCCTTCGCGTCATCAACCTCCAATGGTAATGGCCCGAGAAGAACTCAATCCCTACGACGAAGTTTTGTATCCTTCCTACCCTATTCTATATACACACCCCGATCGACTGGCGACGGTGGCCGCGATCTTCGGATTCGCGGCGGCGCCGGTGGAGCGATGCAGGGTTCTGGAGCTGGGATGCTCGGATGGCGGGAATCTGCTGGGCATGGCGGTTACCTTGCCCGCCAGCGAGTTTGTGGGCATTGACCTCGCCGGAAGCGCGATTGCCCGCGGCAAGGTCACGATCGAGGCTCTGGGCCTCAAGAACATCGTGCTGCGGCAGGCGGACCTGCTGGACCTGGCTCCGGACTACGGGCGCTTCGATTACATCCTGGTGCACGGTGTCTACTCGTGGGTCCGACCGGAAATCCGCGACCAGATTCTGGCGATCTGCCGGGGTAGCCTGGCGCCGCAGGGCATTGCTTACATCAGCTATAACACACTTCCGGGATGCCACGTTCGATTAATGCTTCGGGAGATGATGCTGTTCCATAACAGGAACTTCAAGGACCCTAAGCAGCAGATACAACAGGCGATTACCCTGACGAAACTCCTGGCAAACTCCCGGACCGAACCGGAGGCTTACACCAAGGTGCTCCAGGAAGAATATAAGAGGCTTGCGGAGCGCGCCCCTGATTTTGTTTACCACGATGAACTGTCGGAGACTTTCGAGCCAGTCTACTTTCATCAATTCCTGGAGCAAGCCGCGCGCTACGACCTGCAGTTTCTGGGGGAAGCGGAGTTCTTCGAGATGCAGCCGGAGGGGCTGACGCCTAGCGCGCGGGAATTATTGGGGAAGCTTTCGGACGACCTCCCCCTGCGGGAACAATATCTCGATTTCATGCGGGGCCGGGCTTTCCGCCGAACCCTTTTGTGCCATCGCGGCGCGGCCCTGGACCATTCCACCTCGCCGGGGAGAATCCGGCACATGTTCGCCTCCTGCGCAGCCGCGCCGGGCTCCAAGGCTCCTGATTTCTCGCCGGACGGGAAGGAGAGCTTTCGCTGCGGGCGCGGCGCCTCCATCACCACGACCAACCCCCTGGCACGCGCCCTGCTCTGGTACTTGATCGAGGTCTGGCCGCGTCGGATCCCCATCAAGCAATTGTGCGAGGAGAGTGAAGCTCGCGCCCGCAACAAGCTGGGTTTTGTTCGCGGAGCCGATGAGGACGTGCTCTCAGACCTTACGGAATTCATCTTCGCCATGTACTCGACAGGTCTGATCGAGCTGCATGTACACGTTCCCCCCTTTGTGTCCCGGGTCAGTGAACGGCCGGTGGCGAGTCCACTGGCGCGTTGGCAGGCGCGGAACGGGCAAGTTGTGACCACTCTGAGCCACCGCAGCCTGAATCTGCCCGAGGCCGTCGAGCGCGGACTCATTACACTTATGGATGGCACACGCGACCTCGAAGCTCTGAAGGCTGACCTTGTGAAATTGCTCGGGACCGGCGCATTTCCCGTGACCGACTCCGAGGGGAAACCCATCGAGGACAGGCAAGTTATTCAAGAGATGGTTGATGAAAAGTTGCCGCCCTTACTGGCGCTGCTGCCGCGCACGGCGGTTCTTATGGCGTGAAACCTCTGCGGCGACAGCGCGGGGACGGCAGGTTGTGGGAATGGGTGTTGGAGCGGCAGCCGCCGTTTTGGAGCGCGGCCATCCTGGCCGCTGGCGGGCGAGACGCCCGCGCTCCAAACCGCGCTCATAGAGCGCCGCTACAGGCCAAACGGCGAATTCAACGGGAGCGATATGGGGACTCCGGGAAGAAATGAAACTGCCGGCGATTCCGCGATGCCGCTGCGGCTTGGAGAAACGCGCCAATTCGCGCGAGTCCGCGACCTTCTGCGCGGCGCCGCATTCACCGAGCCGACGATATGCCAGCGGCTCAAGCTCACGCAATTCGACCGAATCTTGGGACTCACACGGGAAAAGGCGGTTCTCTCCGAGACGCCCGATTGCCTGGATATCCTCATCCGCCTGTTCCTCCTGCGTGAATCGCTAAGCCTTGAAGTGATGCGCCCCCTGATCCCAGCGGAGACCCTGGAGGCCTTGGAGGCGCTCGGTCTGGTGGCCCTCGATCCTGCCGATGTGGGGAAAATGGAAAGCCCGGTTGCCCTTTACCCGGTGGGAAATCTGTTCATCGTTTCCGACCGCTGGTTTCCGCCTCGTGACAAGGCTCCAATCCCGCCGCAGGATTTTGTCTTTCCGGCGATCACCGCCAACACCTCGCAGTTTCTTGCAGGCTTATCCGACTCCCCTTGCGAGCTTCTGGTCGATCTCGGTTCCGGGACCGGCGTGGGCGCGCTCGAAGCCGCGCGCTACGCGAGGCGCACGTGGGCAATCGACATCACCGAGAGGTCCACCCAGATGGCGGAGTTTAACCGCAGATTGAATGGACTGGAGAACGTGACGGTCGTCTGCGGAGACCTTTACGCGCCCGTGGGCAGCCTGAAGTTTGACCGCATCGTTGCCCATCCCCCTTACATGCCCGCCCCCAAGGCCGCCCAGATTTTTTACGACGGGGGAACGGATGGCGAGCAGATCACGCGCCGCATCGTGGAGGGTCTGCCACAATATCTGCTCCCCGGCGGCCGCCTGTATTGCCTGACCATGGGTTCCGACCGCGAGGCACAGCCCTTTGAGCGGCGCATCCGCGCCTGGCTGGGAGAACAGGAACAGCAATTCGACATCGGGTTAATCGTTCGAAGATTCTACAAGCCGGGCGAACTGGCGATTCGTTGGGCCGTCAAGACCAGCAGCGGCCCGGAAGGGGCAAGCGACTTGACCAAGGCCTTGACGGACCTGGGCGTTGAAAGGATGGTCTACGGCTGGGTCATTATCCAGAGGAAGACGGATGAACGGGCAGCGTTCACAATCCGACGGGAGGCGGGCGATCAGTGCGGAAGGGAGGAAATCGCCTGGCTGCTGAATTGGGAAACCGCCGCCCGCGCGCCCGGCATCCTCAAGCTGCTCGCCGAGGCATGGCTCATTGCCAACCCCGCGGTGGAGTTCTGTACGGTCCACAAGCTGAAGGAAGGAGAACTCGTCGCCGAGCCTCTCAACCTTCATACAGGCTATCCGTTTGATGTTAATTGCAAGGCGCAACCCTGGGTGCCATACCTCGTGGCGCAATGCAATGGGAAATCGACCGCGCGGGAACTTCACAGCTTCTGTATCCAGAACGAATTGATCAGCGCGGAGACTCCCCTGGAGGAGTTTCTCAAGCTGCTCACGGTGCTGATTTCAGGTGGGTTCCTTGGAGCGGAGAGTCCTCAATTCCCCCGCACCCCTTGGGGCGGCCCCGCGGCGAAAGGGTGATTCTGCGCCAGGCTGAGAAGAGCAGATTGGACCTTGCAATGGCGGAGGCACGGGTGTATAAGGATGTGGTATCCGCGAAGCATCTGATCGGGACGCGACATCCTGACTGAGAGCGAGTTTTGCAAATTCGCCATTGACAAGCGTTCGCCTTTTTGGTAGAAGTTGTCGCGATCGGGCCAGTTTGCTCCGCGACAAAAGAAACTCTGACAAGGAGTGCCCCCTATGGCACAAAGCGTCCAGAAGAAGCTGGAAAGAGTACGCCCTCCCCGCGTCCATGTTACTTACGACGTGGAAACTGGAGGCGCGATTGAAATCAAGGAACTCCCCTTTGTTATGGGAGTTCTGGGTGATTTTTCAGGTCAACCCGTAGAAGCCCTGCCGAGATTGAAAGAACGGCGATTCGTCGAGGTCACGCTCGACAATTTCGACAGCGTTCTTGAGAGCATGAAGCCTCACGTGGCGTTCTCCGTGGACAACAAGCTGAGCGAGGATGCCAATGTGGGACAACTCAAAGTCGATCTTAATTTCAAGAGCATAGACGACTTTGCACCGGAGAATGTGGCGAAACAGGTCAAGCCGCTCCGGGAATTGCTGGACCTGCGAACTCGTCTGAGCGACTTGAAGGGAACCCTGCAGACGAACGACAAGCTGGATGAGGTTCTGCTTGAAGCCGTCCATAACACCGATAAGCTCAACAAGTTGAAGGCCGAAATCGGTGGCGAGAAGAAGGAAGGCGAAGAGGGGAAGGAGGGTTCCAATGCCTGAACCAAACAAGGCCGCAGCAGCGCCTAAGACCACTGAGGAAGTCGTCGAAAAGGGGTTGCTCGACCAAATCGTTGAACAAGGCCGGGTCGGTACGGACGTGGCCAGCCGGGAGCGCGGCAAGTCTCTCGTCAAGGAATTCATTTCGCAAGTCCTGCAGGGCGAGGTGACCGTCTCCAAGGACACGGAGGCGATGATCAACGCGCGCATTGCACAGATTGACCATCTGCTTTCCCTGCAATTGAACGAGATTCTGCACCACCCAACTTTCCAGAAACTCGAATCGAGCTGGAGGGGCCTGAAGTACCTGATCAGCCAGTCAGAGACCAGCGCGATGCTGAAGATTCGCGTCCTGAATGTTTCCAAGAAGGATCTGCTTCGGGATCTTCAGCGGGCTCCCGAGTTCGACCAGAGCGCCTTGTTTAAGAAGGTCTACGAGGAAGAATTCGGGGTCTTCGGCGGCGACCCTTTCGGCGCCGTGGTGGGTGACTACGAGTTCAGCAAGCATCCCGAGGATCTGGAGTTGCTGGAGAAAATCGCCCAGGTTTCGTCCGCCGCGCACGCCCCGTTCTTGAGCGCGGCTTCCTCGCAGCTCCTCAACATGGATTCCTTCACGCAGTTGGACCAGCCGCGGGATATCGGCCGCATCTTTGATACGACCGAATATGCCAAGTGGAAGGGATTCCGCCAGAGCGACGATTCACGCTATGTCGGCTTGTGCGTGCCCCATGTCCTGATGCGGCTTCCCTATGGCAAAGACACGGTCCCGATTGACGCCTTCAATTATGAAGAGGGCGTGGACGGAACCGACCACAGCAAGTACCTCTGGGGCAACGCGGCTTATGCGATGGGCGCGCGCTTGACGAGTGCCTTCGCGTTGTACGGCTGGTGTGCCGCGATCCGGGGAGTGGAAGGCGGAGGGCTGGTGGAAGGCCTGCCCGCTCATACTTTCCGAACCGACGAAGGCGACGTCGCCCTGAAGTGCCCCACGGAGATCGCCATCACCGATCGCCGTGAAAAGGAACTTGCCGACCAGGGACTGATTCCCCTGGTGCACTGCAAGGGTACGGATAAGGCGGCTTTCTTCAGCGTGCAGTCCGGAAACAAGCCCAAGCTCTACGACAGCGACGCCGCCAACGCCAACGCGCGGCTCTCCGCGCAATTGCCTTACATCATGGCCACCTGCCGGTTTGCGCACTACCTGAAAGCCATGATGCGGGACAAGATCGGGAGCTTTACCTCCAAGGATGAAATCCAGTCGTTCTTTAATCGCTGGATTGCTCAGTACGTGACGACGGATGACACGGCCACGCAGGCCACGAAAGCGAAATACCCCCTGCGCGAAGCTCGCGTCGACGTGGAAGAGGTGAAGGGAAAGCCCGGTGTCTATCGGGCCGTGTGCTTCCTGCGCCCACACTTCCAACTCGACGAGCTCACCGTCTCTCTGCGGCTGGTCGCCTCTCTGCCCCAGCCTGCTAAGGGTTAGTCGGAGAGCCGGATGGTAATTCCGAGACGTGCCGGCTCAAGGGATTTGACTGCAGATTACAAATCACAAGCGAAGAGGTGAGGGTCATGGCGATTGATTACCACTTGAAGCTGGATGGAATTCAAGGCGAAAGCCAGCATGCGAAACATAAAGACGAAATCGATATTCTCTCCTGGAGTTGGGGGGCCAGCAACCCGGTCACCATCGTCGGTGCCGGGATGAGCGCCGGAAAGGTCTCCATGTCCGACTTGACCATCAGCAAGCGCGTGGACAAGTCAAGTCCCAAACTCCTGGCTCTCGGCGTCACGGGCAAGCACGTGGCGACCGCGGTTCTGACCGCCAGCAAGTCGACCGGCGCGAAAACTCCCGAGGACTTTCTGACGATTAAGTTGGAGGAGGTCTACGTCGCCAGTTACCAGATCGGGGGTTCCCACGGAGAGGATGTCGGCAGCGAGAGCCTTTCGCTTGCCTACGGTAAGATCAATTACGACTACAAGGAACAGAAGAAGGACGGCACGCTGACCTCGGCGGGTGAGGTTGGCTACGACCTGATTAAGGCGGAGCAAAACAAGTAACTCGCATTCCCACTTCGGATAATCGAGGCTCCTATGGTTTCAGCCAACGACTTGTTCCGGGCGGGGAAACTCCAAGAGGCCGTGCAGGCCCTTAATGCTGAGGTTCGCGATCATCCTACCGACACCAAGCGCCGCACGTTTCTCTTTGAACTGCTGTGCTTCGCCGGCGATTACGATCGAGCGGAAAAACAGCTCGACGTGCTGGCACAAGCCGGCCCTAACAGCGAAATGGGGGCGCTCCTTTATCGCAGCGCCCTCCAAGCTGAACGCACCCGGCAAGACCTTTTCAATCGCAAGCAATATCCCAAGCCTGCGGAGGGCTCCACGGCGCCCGCTGGAGCCCCCTCCGGCACTCTGAATGGAAAGCCCTTCCTATCCATTGCCGACGCCGACCCGCGGATCGGACCGCGGCTCGAGGTGTTTGCAGGCGGCAACTACCTCTGGATCAATTTCGGGCATCTGAAGTCCATTGAAATAGAGCCGCCCAAGCGCCTTCGCGACCTGCTCTGGACTCCGGCGCGAGTTCGCGCAGGGCCTGAGTTGAAGGACACTGAGCTCGGCGAGGTTCTGCTGCCCGTGCTGTCTCCGGCGGCCTGGCAGAGTTCCGACGACGCGGTCCGACTCGGACGCGTCACCGAATGGAAAGAAGAGGAGGCTGGCGAGGCCGTCCCGGTTGGCCAGAAGATGTTGCTCGTCGATGGCGAGGAGTTTCCGCTCCTCGAAATTCGCAAACTGGAAATCACTACACCTCAGCCGGCAGCCTAACCGACAATGCCCCTTGCCGAGAACCTGCTCAATCCGATTCCGGGGTCAAATCCGAGCGGGGCAGACCTTCGTTACGATCCCATCTACGACAAGATCAAGGAAGCGCGTCGCGAAGAGGAAGAGGCAGCACAGGGCGAATGGAAGTACGAGGTCAAGAAGGCGGATTACCCCGCCGTCATCAAGCTGATCTCTGAAGCGCTGGCCACCAGGACCAAGGACCTCCAGCTCGCCGTGTGGCTCACCGAAGCGCTGCTCAAGACCGAAGGTTTCGCCGGCCTGAAGCAGGGTTTGGATCTGATGAAAGCCCTGCTCGAGACCTTCTGGGACACTCTCTATCCGGTGCTCGAAGACGGCGATGCGGAATTGAGGATGACTCCCCTCAATTGGGCTGCCACAAGTTTCGCCTTTCCCCTGCGCCTCGCCCCCATCAACAAAGCCAAGCATAGCTGGCTGGATTATACCGAGTCGCGGAAGGTCGGCTACGAGGCGCAAGCCGACACGGACGAAAAAAAGGCGGCACGCGCGAAGGTGCTCGGGTCCGGCAAGATCGCACCCGAAGATTTCGACAAAGCCTTTGCCGAAACGCCCAAGGCTTATTACGTCAATGCCGAAGCCACGCTCGACGGTTGCACCGAAACAGTCGGCGCCCTGGATAGTTTCTGCCTGGCGAAGTGCGGAGATGCGTCGCCGAGTTTTGGGGATTTCAAGAAGGCGCTGCAGGAAGTGCGCCACACCGTTCACCTCCTGCTTCAGAAGAAGCGGGAGCTTGAGCCCGACCCCGTCGATGCCACGGCAGCTTCAACAGCCGAAGCGGGCGCGGTTGCGGCGGGCCCCGGGGCTGCGGGGATACCCGCGATGGCTTCCGCTGGCCCCGCGGGAATCCTCATCCCCTTCGCCGACAAGGAGCCTCCGGAACGCCGCCAGTTGATCGCCGATGTGGCGCGTGCCGCGGCAGCGTTTCGCAAGCTGGATCCATCGAGTCCGGCGCCCTACTTGATGGTGCGAGGCCTGCGGTGGGGCGAACTGCGAGCCGCCTTTCAGAATTGCGACATGACCCTACTGGAAGGCCCGCCCACCAACCTTCGCCAGCACATCAAGAAATCCGCCATCGAGGGGAAGTGGAGCGAAGTCATTGAAGCGGCTGAGAATGCCATGTCGCTCCCTTGCAGCCGCGGGTGGCTGGATTTGCAGCGTTATGTGGTCGATGCCTGCGTGGGATTGGGTGACAAGTACACGCCCATTGCGGTGGCGATCCGATCCGAGCTGAAAGCCCTGCTCCGCGACCTGCCGCAACTCCTCGAGACAGCTTTGCTGGACGACACGCCCGCGGCCAATACCGAGACGCAGGCGTGGTTGCGCGAATTGCTGGCCGAATCCACCGCTCCATTGCCGGCGGACGGCGCCGCTCCCGTGGACGCTCCGGTGGTCGAAAATCACTCGACCCCGGGATGGCATCGCAAATTCGTGGATAGCTACGATCTGGCTCGCGAGGCGATGAAGGCGGGTCAAGCGGAGAAGGCCATCCATATCATGCAGCAGGAGGTCGAGAGGCAACTCTCCGGCCGGGGCCGGTTCCTCCGCAAGATGCAGCTCGCGGAGGTCTGCATCTCCGCGGGCAAAACGGAAGTCGCCAATCCCATTATCGAAGACCTGGCGTTGAGTATCGAAAACAATCATCTGGACGATTGGGAGGATCGGGAGGTCGTGGCCAAGGCGCTGGTCATGATCATTAAAAACAGCCCGAGAGTGCAGGCGGATGAAGCCGAAAAGCTGCGGCTTTTTCAAAAGGTCGTCCGCCTTGATCCTGTCCAGGCAATTTCGTTGGGGTCCTAATGCCGACTGGTACGAGAGAAAGCCCCGTTTCGCTGTCCGTCCTTGATCGACTGATCGACCTGGAACCGGAGCGCAAACTGGAGCTTCCGCTTTCAAGAGCTCAATCCCTGCGGGAACTCAAGGCTGCGGTGCGGCGCGACCTGGAATGGTTGCTGAATTCGCGCCGGACGATTGTGCCGGTTTCCGAAGGTCTCAAGGAAGTGCAGCGCTCGTTGTTCATTTACGGACTGCCCGACGTTTCCAGTCTTTACCTTCATTCCTCCGACGACCAGGAAGCCCTGACGAGGTCAATGCGGCAAGCCGTCAGCCTCTTCGAGCCCCGGCTTACGAACGTGAAGGTGGTGCTAGAGCCGGCGAAGGACGATTCACGCGTCATCCGTTTCGGCATCGAAGGGTTGTTGCGCATCGACCCTGCCCCGGAACCCGTCTTCTTCGATACCGTCCTGGAGCCTATCAGCGGCCAGTACCAGATCAGGAGTTCATAGAATGCGCGATGAACTTCTGGAGTATTACGAGAATGAGCTCAGTTTCCTTCGGCAGATGGGAGCGGAGTTCGCGGAGAAACACCCGAAAATCGCCGCGCGCCTGCAACTGGATGCTACCCGGTGCGACGATCCCCACGTCGAAAGGCTGATCGAAGCTTTCGCGTTTCTCGCCGCGCGCGTTCACCTGAAAATCGACGATGAGTTTCCCCAGATCAGCGAGGGCCTGCTGAGCGTACTCTATCCGCATTTCCTGCGGCCCGTCCCCTCGATGAGCGTCGTGGAGTTCAGCCTTGATCCGGAACAGGGCAAGCTCACCACGGGGCTGAACATCCCCCGCGGGACGGTGCTCTATTCGAGGCCCGTGGAGGGAGTGCCCTGCAAGTTCCGCACCTGCTACGACGTGACCCTCTGGCCCTTCGAAGTGGCTGAGGCGCGCTGGGTGAGCATGGAAAAACTCGATCCCCCCTATCGCGCCCCCGAGGCCGTGGCCGCCCTGCGACTCGACATCAAATGCTTTTCCGATATCACCTTCGACAAACTCGAAATCCAATCCTTGCGGTTCTATTTGAATGGAGAAGGCGACATCGTTCACACGCTGTACGAATTGCTGTGCAACAACTGCACGCAAATCGTTATGAGGGATCCCGCCAACAGCCGCGTCCCCGCGGTGACGATCCACGCAAGACAGTTGCGGCCTATGGGTTTTTCCGAAAACGAATCCATGTTGCCTTATCCGAAGCGGTCCTTCGTGGGTTATCGGTTGTTGCAGGAGTATTTCTCTCTGCCCGAGAAGTTTTTCTTTTTCGAGTTGCAGGGTTTCGATCGCCTCGCCAAAGCCGCTCCGGGCGGCCGCGCGGAACTCCTGTTCCTGATTTCGCCCTTCGAGCTCGAGCACCGGAGACAGCGGCTGGAGGTCAGCGTCAATAACAAAACCGTTCGCCTGGGCTGCTCCCCGGTCATCAACCTGTTTCCGCAAACGGCGGAGCCCATCCTGCTGTCGCAGCGGCGGTCGGAGTATCCCGTTGTTCCCGACGCCCGGCGTAGGTCCTCCACTGAGATTTTTTCCGTGGATGATGTTCTGACCTCTGATCCGCAAACCCACGAGCTTACCCACTACGAGCCTTTCTATTCTTACCGGCACCGGAGCTCCCGGGAAAAAATCCAAACCTTCTGGCACGCGACTCGCCGCCTCTCGACGCGCAAGGGCGATGAGGGCACGGAGGTTTATCTTCAGTTGGTCAACCTTTCGACCCAAATAGCGCTTCCGGATGTCGAAACGGTCACGGTGCGCTGCACGTGCACCAACCGCGACATCCTCGCGCGGCTGCCGTTCGGGAACGAAGCCGGTGATTTTGAAGTCGAGGGAGTGGGATCGATCAAACGCGCCGTGGCGCTGCGCAAACCCACGCCGACCATCCGTCCGCCCATCGGAAGGGATGCGTTGTGGCGCTTGATTTCGCACCTTGCCTTGAACTACCTCTCAATTGTTGAGGAAGGAAAAGAAGCGTTTCAGGAGATTCTGCGCCTGTACAATTTCTCCGGATCAGTCCATTTGGAAAAACAGGTGACCGGCATCGTGCGCCTGGACAGCGGGCGCCACTTTTCGCGGATCGTATCCGAAAACGGGATTTCCTTTGCCCGAGGCACGCGCGTGCAGATCGAGTTTGATGAAGATGAATTTGTCGGAGGCGGAGTTTTTCTTTATGCGGCCGTGATCGAGCACTTCCTGGCCCTGTATACTTCGCTCAACAGTTTCAGCCAACTGGTCGCCAAGACGCGCCAGCGGAAGGCGGTATTGAAGGAATGGGCACCCCGAGCGGGCCAAGCGATTCTGATGTAAACGGGACGGCGCTGAAAGATCGGCTGCGTGACGAACCGTATCTCTTCGAGTTCTTCCAGGCCGTCCGCCTCCTGGAGCGCTTTTTCCCCGCCCAGGCAGCGGTCGGGACGTTTGCGACGCCTCCGCAGGAAGTGGTGCGCTTCGAGGCCACGCCGGCCCTGGCATTCCCGGCGAGCGAGATTCAGGCCCTGGCCCCGGCGGAAAAGGGCCCCGCGCTGATGAAAGTGAACTTCATGGGGTTGACGGGGCCGGAGGGAGTGCTGCCGCACTGTTATACGTCCCTGCTGATCGAACGGATGCAGGCGGGCGATACCGCCGCCTTCGACTTCCTCAATACTTTCAATCACCGGTTGATCTCCCTTTTCTACCAGGCCTGGGAGAAATACCGGTTTGCGATTGCGTACGAGCGCGGCGGGCGCGACCGGTTCTCGCATCATCTTCTGGACTTGATCGGGCTCGGCACGCCGGGCCTCCAGGACCGGCTCGAAGTGCTGGATGACTCGCTGCTCTACTTTTCCGGCCTGCTCGCCCAGCGTCCCCGTTCGGCCTCGGCGCTCGAACAAATCTTGAGCGACTACTTCGAAGTGCCGATAGAAGTGGAGCAATTCGCGGGAGGCTGGTACCCGCTCGATGTCGGCACGCAGACGCAGTTCGCAGACGGCAGCGGCTACTCGGAACAACTGGGATTCGGCGCGGTCGTCGGCAATGAGGTGTGGGACCAGACGGCGCGCGTGCGCATCAAGATCGGACCGTTGTCGCTGGAGCAATACCGGGATTTCCTACCCGCCGGCTCGGCCTTTGAGCCGTTACGGGAGATCACACGATTTTTCTCGAATGATGAGTTTGACTTCGAAATCCTGCTCATTTTGAAGCGCGAGGATGTTCCGCGCTGCGAGCTGGGCACGGAGGGCGATGAGGCTCCGCGCCTGGGCTGGGTAACCTGGGCAAAAACCAAAGAGATGGCTGCCGATGTTGCAGACACCACTCTGCAACTCTGGGAAGGGGGATCCTATGGCACTGAACCTGAAAGCTCTGATCGGAAAGTTGAACGAGTTCACGCGCAAAGCGCTTGAATCTTCGGCGGGCCTCTGCCTGGCCCGAACGCACTACGACATTGAGGTGGAGCACTATCTGTTGAAGCTGCTCGACCAGCCGGACGGGGACTTCGCCCGCATTGCCAACCGGTTTGGGCTGGACAAGTCCCGTCTGACAGGTGAGCTTAATCGCAGTCTGGATAAGATCAAAACCGGCAACGCCCGGACTCCCAGCATCAGTCCCACGGTGCTCAAAATGATGACCGAGGCCTGGACGATCGGGTCCATTGATTTCAACGCCGCACAGATTCGGACCGGCTTCACGGTTCTGGCTCTTGTCAGCAACGAGGAGCTCAGCCGTTTGGTTCGAGAGATCAGCCGCGAGATGCTGAAGATCGAAGCGGAAGCCCTGCGCAAGGACTTCCTCTCGATTGTGGAGGGATCCGAAGAGGAGATGGAGACAGCCGTTGCCGCGTCCTCCGCCGCGCCGGGAGCGCCGCGGCCCAAAGGCGCGGGAAAGACCGCCAATCTCGACCAATTCACGATCAACCTCACCGAGAATGCGAAAGCTGGCAAGGTTGATCCGGTCCTCGGGAGGGACACGGAAATCCGCCAGATTGTGGACATCCTCATGCGGCGGCGGCAGAACAATCCCATTCTGACCGGTGAAGCCGGAGTCGGAAAAACCGCGGTCGTGGAGGGCTTTGCCGTGCGCGTGGCCAACGGCGACGTTCCCCCGCCCCTGCGCAACGTGGTTGTCCGCACGCTCGATCTCGCCCTGTTGCAGGCCGGTGCCGGCATCAAAGGGGAATTCGAAAATCGCCTGAAGGGGCTGATCGAGGAAGTCAAGGCCTCGCCTATGCCCATCATCCTCTTTATCGATGAGGCGCACACGATGATTGGCGCGGGAGGGCAGGCGGGACAGAACGACGCCGCAAACATCCTCAAACCCGCCCTCGCACGCGGCGAGTTGCGGACCATCGCCGCTACAACCTGGTCCGAATACAAAAAGTATTTCGAGAAGGACCCGGCCCTGGCGCGGCGGTTCCAGGTGGTAAAGGTCGAGGAGCCCGTGGAGGTCCAGTGCGAGGTGATGATGCGGGGGATTGTCCCCTCCCTCGAGAAACACCACAAGGTGCGCATCCTGGATGAAGGCCTGCATGCCGCCGTGAAATTTTCTCACCGCTACCTGGCCGGACGGCAACTACCCGACAAGGCGGTCAGCATTCTGGATACCGCTTGCGCGCGACTGGCGCTGGGCCAGAGCTCCACGCCTCCCGCTATCGAGGCCGCGACGCGCGAGTTGGACGATCTGGAAGTCCAGAGGCGCATCCTGGAACGCGAGGCGGCGATCGGCATGGACCACAAGGAACGCCTGGAAGAAATTGCTACGCGCAAGGGCGAAGTGGAAGGACGCCTGAAGGAGCTGCGCGACCGCTGGACCAAGGAACACGAACTCGTGTCCAAGATCCGCGATCTGCGGACGCAACTGGAAGGCGGCAGAGCGGCGATACCCGCGCCTCCGGCCGCTCCCGCGGCCACTCCCGCAACTGCTCCCGCGCCACTCGCGCCCGCCCCTGCGGCTGCGGCTGCGGAACCGGCCGCGAGTGCCGGTCCGAGCGCGCCTGCGGCTGCGGCCGCGGCCACGGCTGTCGCACCTACTCCACCCCCCGATCCGGCAGCGCTGCGGGCGGAGCTCGTTAAGCTCGATTCCGAGCTGGCTGCCCTCCAGGGTGAAACGCCCATGATGCGGGTCGCGGTCGACTCGCAGATCGTGAGCGAAGTGATTTCCGCCTGGACGGGCATCCCCATCGGGAAGATGCTCAAGGATGAAATTGCTACGGTGTTGAGTTTGGGCTCGCTTCTGGGAAAGCGCGTGATCGGCCAATCGCACGCTCTGGACATGATTGGCGAGCGCATCCGGACATCGCGAGCTTCGCTGGACGACCCGAACAAGCCCGTGGGAGTGTTCATGCTGGTGGGACCGAGCGGCGTGGGCAAGACCGAAACGGCCCTCGCACTTTCGGACCTGCTTTATGGCGGCGAACACAACCTGATTACCATTAACATGTCGGAGTTTCAGGAGGCGCACACGGTTTCGACCTTGAAAGGTTCTCCGCCGGGATACGTGGGCTATGGCGAAGGTGGAGTGCTGACGGAAGCTGTCCGGCGCCGCCCCTACTCCGTCGTTTTGCTCGACGAAGTCGAGAAGGCGCATGCCGATGTCCTGGAACTCTTCTACCAGGTATTCGACAAGGGGAAGATGGAAGACGGCGAGGGGCGCGAAATCGATTTCAAGAACACCATCATCATCCTGACCACCAATGCCTGCACGGATCAGATGATGAAACTCTGCGCGGACCCGGAAACCATGCCGAGCCCCGAAGGCATTGTGAAGGCCATGAAGCCGGACCTGAACAAAATCTTCAAGCCGGCATTTCTGGGACGCATGGTCGTGATTCCGTTTTACCCCATCCGGGACGATTCGTTGAAGCAGATCGTGGTATTGAAACTCGGCCGGATCCAGCGGCGAATCCAGGAGAACCATAAGATTCAACTGGCTTACGACCAGAAGCTGATCGACACGGTGGCCAGCCGCTGCACGGAAGTCGAGAGTGGCGCGCGCAACGTCGATAATATCCTCACGAATACGTTGCTGCCGGACATCTCGCGACAGTTGCTGGGCCGGATGTCAGAAGGCCAGAAGATCGAGGCCATCCGCGTCAGTGTGGGGACGGATGGCTCCTTTGTGTACATCTGAAGGTGCGGGCGCTGGGTGTGAGCCGCGTCCGGCTTGGCACTATCACCGCAGGGAGTTGCCCGGCGCTCGTCGAGCGCCGCGGCAACCGTTGCGTACGCTGCGATGAGGGTGGCGTTCGGTTTGCGCCGCTGAGAGTGCACCTCTGCTCCGATCCGAACAGGGCATGATTCCAAGGTCAGTGAGAGTTGCCGAAGACCCGGGTCAGCGGTCGCGGCAACAGGGGAGACGCCGACGATGAGCTCGTACACACAAGAAGACAGGTTGTTCAAAATTGATACCCCTCTGGGAAAAGACGCGTTGCTGCTCCAGGGTTTCCGGGGCACGGAAGGCATTTCCCGCCTTTTTCATTTTGAGCTCGACCTCCTTTCCGAGAACTCGGCGATTTCCTTCTCCGATATCATCGGCAAAAATGTAACGGTTTCCCTAAAACGAGCCGATGGATCGTACCGTTACATCAACGGATTCATCAGTCGCTTCGCCCAGACGGCCATGGAAGAGACGCTAACGGCCTACGAAGCGGAAATGGTCCCGTGGTTGTGGTTCCTGACGCGCAATGCCAATTGCCGCATTTTTCAGAATAAGACCGTCCCCGACATTATCACGCAGGTTTTTGATGATCTCGGATTTAACAGTTATTCAAATTCCCTCCAGGGCACATACCACCCGCGCGTGTACTGTGTGCAATACCGCGAGTCCGATTTCAATTTTGTGTCGCGGCTGATGGAAGAATACGGGATTTTTTACTTTTTCAAGCATGAGCAAGGGAACCACACCCTGGTGCTGGCGGACGCTCCCTCCGCTCACGCCACCTGTCCCGGACAAAGCAGCCTTCGGTACGTCTCGGTTGCGGGTACCCGGTATGAGGAGGACGTCGTCACAAGCTGGAGGACAGAGCAAGAACTGCGCACCGGGAAATACTCACACACCGACTACAATTTTACGACTCCCAGCACCAGCCTCCAGGTCAGCGAACCCACGGTCTACACGGCGGGGGGAAACGATAAGTACGAGACCTATGATTACCCGGGAAGGTACCTCGCCAAGGATCGAGGTGAAAACCTGGCCAAAGTACGCATGCAGGAAGAAGAGGCGGGCCACTACATTGCCAACGGAACGAGTGACGCCCGCGCCCTGATCTCTGGTTACAAGTTCACTCTAAAGGAACACTATCGCTCGGATGAGAACGCGGATTACGTTTTGACGGAAATCCACCACGCGGGGCGAAGTGAAGCCTATGGCACCTCAAAAGGACTCTCCACAGACTCCTACTCCAACAACTTCGCGTGTATTCCCCTCTCCGTCCCGTTCCGGCCGGTCAGGAAGACGCCGCGGCCCGTGGTCGAGGGCGTCCAGCCCGCTATCGTCGTGGGCCCTAAGGGTGAAGAAATCTATACGGACCAATATGGGCGCGTAAAGGTTCAATTCTACTGGGACCGGGTGGGCAAAAAAGACGAGAATAGTTCGTGTTGGGTCCGTGTCTCGCAGGTTTGGGCCGGGAAGAACTGGGGCACCATGTTCATCCCGCGAATCGGCCAGGAGGTCATCGTCGATTTTGTGGAGGGAGATCCTGACCGCCCGATGATAACCGGCCGCGTCTACAACGCCGAGCAGATGCCTCCCGGCACACTGCCAGACCGCCAGAACGTCAGCGGGCTTCGCACCCGCAGCACCAAGAATGGCGGCGAGCATGACGCCAATGTTCTGGCTTTCGATGACACGAAGGGGGAAGAAGTTTTCTACATGCACGCCCAAAAGGATAGGGGGGCGCGCGTGGAGAATGACGACAAGTTGATAGTGGGTAACAATCAGTCTATTACGATTCATAATAACCGAACCGAGGTCGTTGAAGAGGGCGACGAAACGGTTACGATCAAGAAAGGCAATCGCCTGGTCTCCGTCGATATGGGGAATGACACCCACACGATCAAACAAGGCAATCGCAGCGTCGAGATTAATATGGGGAACGACTCCCTGCGTATCAAGATGGGAAACCAGGATGTCAAGCTGGACCTCGGCCAGAGTACGACCGAAGCCATGCAATCCATCACCCTCAAGGTGGGGCAAAGCAGTATCGTCCTCGACCAAATGGGAGTAACGATCAAGGGAATGATGATTTCGATTGAGGGACAGATCCAAACCCAGGTCAAGGCGATCATGACGCAGATCAACGGAAGTGCCATGCTGCAGATGCAGGGCGGGATTACGATGATTAACTGATAGCACGGCGTCGAGAGTTATCCCGGGTGCAACCTGGGTGTGGAAACACGAAAACCGAAGAGCCAGGGATAGAACATGCCCACGGACGGATTCATCAACATCGCGGCGACCACAGCAAAGGAAGTCTGTAGTCGATTCAAGCTGGAATCCGGCGCCCAAGGACTTTTGAAGGACGACCAGACCCCGCGCCAGTTCCTTGAACTGCTTATTGAGAAAGAGCTCTACCTCGACGCGATCCGCTTCCTGGCCTTCGCTCTCCCGTCCCGGGAGGTCGTGGGGTGGGCATGCCTCTGCGTGCGCCATGCGATGGGGCAAGATTCCGCCAAAATCACGGCAGCGCAACTCGCCGCGGAGAAATGGGTCTCGGATCCCACTGAAGGAAACCGGCGAGCCGCCATGGCCGCGGCAGGGGCGGAGGAGTACAAAACCCCGGGTGCTTGCCTGGGCATGGCGTCATTCTTCAGCGGCGGGAGCATTTCACAGCCGGGGTTGCAGCCCGTGTCGCCGCCGGCCCACGCCACACCGGCAATGGCCGCAGGAGCTATCATGCTGGCGGCGGTGATGGAGCAGCCCGAAAAGGCTCAGGACAAGTACAAAATCTTTCTGCAAAAGGGAATCACCATCGCGCAGCGCGCCCCGCGAGGAAGCAGAGGGAACTGAGCAGGCGACCCCACGTTGATCGCAGTACTTGTTGGCAAGATTCGAGAGCCGGGAGGTGAGCAAAGGTGGGAATGCCGGCAGCACGAATGACTGACATGCACGTCTGTCCGATGGTCACAGTACTGGTTCCTCACGTCGGTGGCCCCATTCTGCCGCCTTGCTGCATCACGGTTTTGACGGGAGGCCTGCCGCAAGCCCGCGTGACGGACCTGGCTACCTGTGTCGGGCCACCCGACGTGATTGTATTGGGTTCGTTCACCGTGTTAGTTGGAGGGCTTCCCGCCGCGCGCCTGGGGGATCTGACGGCGCATGGCGGGACCATTATTCTCGGCCTCCCGACCGTTCTGATTGGCTAATCACGTGAATGAACGGCGCGACCAAAAGTGCGGTATAATTGAGCACATACGTGATCCATACTGACAGGAGGTAGAAGGTGAGTTGACTTTCGGCCTCTAGGAGCTTAGTAATTGCACGGCGCGCCTCTTGGGACGGGCAGTGTTGCTCCCATCTGTATTTCCCGAGGGCGCGTCAGCAGGATCTTTGGAGGAAGAGCATGCGCAAGAATCTGGTGGCAGGTTTACTGGTGATTCTGATGGCCACGCCGGCTTTCGCCGCGGGCAAGAAACGCGTGGCCGTTCTGAACTTCGATTATGGGACAGTGATGAGCAGCGTCCAGGCTATCTTCGGTGGCAACCAGGATGTCGGCAAAGGAATTTCCGATATGCTCGTCGAGCAACTGGTGAATGGTGGGGCTTACTCGGTGATCGAACGCAAGGCAATCGACAAGATCGTTGCCGAGCAGAACTTCTCCAACAGCGACCGGGCCGACGCCAACACGGCGGCGAAGATCGGGCGACTTCTGGGTGTGGACGCGATTATCATGGGGTCCATCACCAAGTTCGGGCGAGACGACAAGAAGCAGAATATCGGCGGCGCCGCCATCGGCGGCATCACCGGTCGTTTCGGACTTGGGGGTGTTGGGTTACGCGAGTCCAAAGCGGTCGTGTCCATCAGCGCCCGATTGGTAAGCGTCAACACGGGCGAAATCCTCGTCGCGGCGACGGGTGACGGCCAGTCTAAACGCTCCGGAAAATCGTTGTTGGGCGCAGGAGGCAGCTCCGGCGGAGCGGGCGGGGGCAATTACGACATGTCCAGCAGCAATTTCGGCGATACCATCCTGGGCGAGGCCACGAAGGAGGCCGTAGCGAGCGTGGCAACGCAACTCAACGGCGACGCGGGGAAACTCCCCACCGCTGTTGTGAAAATCAATGGGCTGGTTGCCGATGTCTCGGGGAATACGTTGATCCTTAACGTCGGGAGCAAGTCCGGCGTGCAGGTGGGCGATCACTACGGCATTTACCGAAAGATACGCGACATTCGTGACCCGGCGACCAAGAAAATCATCAAGTCCGTCGTAAACAAGGTCGGTGAGGTGGCCATTACCGACGTGGACGAGACCTCTTGCACGGGGACCTATGCAGGGTCCGGGGCTCCGAAGGTAGGAGACGAGGTAAGGAATTAGCAGCAGCACCGCGCACGCGCAGGGAGGTGGCCCATGGCTTTTCAAGTTGGCGACAAAATCGGCGATTATGAAGTCATCGGGATCCTGGGGGCCGGCGGGATGGGAAGGGTGTACAAGGTCAAGAATGTCTTTTCCGAGCGTATCGATGCTATGAAAGTCCTGCTCCCCAATCTTGCCGATGAGCCTGAACTGGCGAACCGCTTCTTGCGCGAGATCAAGGTGCTCGCAAGCCTAAACCACCCCAACATTGCGGGCCTCCACACGGCGCTGAACGTACAGAACCAACTGCTCATGATCATGGAGTACGTCGATGGAGTGACGATCGAACAGAAACTGAAGGCGGGGCCTCTGCCCCTCAATGAAGCCCTCGAGTACACCTGCGAGGTTCTTGCGGCGCTGGGATACGCGCATTCACGGGGCGTGGTTCACCGCGATATCAAACCCGCCAATATGATGCTCACCACAGAGAATGTCATCAAGCTCATGGATTTCGGCATTGCCAAATCCAAGACGGACCGCAAGCTGACGATGACCGGCACAACGATGGGCTCGCTGTTTTACATGTCGCCGGAGCAGGTGCAAGGGACCGGGATCGATCCCCGGTCGGACCTCTATTCGGTAGGAGTATCCCTGTATGAAATGGTGACGGGCGCCCGGCCTTTCCAGGGTAAGAGTGACTATGACCTGATGGTCGCGCAACTGCAACAGGCGCCTCTGCCGCCCATCCAGGTGCAGCCGGGCCTGCCTCCTATATTGAACGACGCAATCCTGGTGGCGCTGCAGAAAGATCCCACGCAAAGGTTCCAAACCGCCGAAGCATTCCGTACAGCCTTGGAAAGTGTTAAGGGAGGTTTGGCGGCAACTCCTGCGGCAAGTGCCCAGCCGGCGGCAATCCCCGCGTTTTCATCCGGCGCGACCGGTTTGATTGGCGGCCAGCCTGCTGGCGCCCCCCAGATTGCGCCGAGCGCCGGGCCGGCCGTTGCTCCGCCGCCACCCACACCGCCACCTGCGGCACGACCGGCATCGTCCAGCAGCGCCCGTGTTATCTGGATGACTTTGGGCGCGTTGGTGGCGCTTGCGGTGATCGTGGTGGCGGCCACGCAGTTACCGCGCTTCTTGAAGACGCGAGCCGGCACTTCACCCAAGACCGATCAGACGACGGGCCAATCCACCGGGACGCCGGCTCAGGGCCAGCAACCTGCCGACGCGCAATCGGGCCAGCCCGCCGAGGGAACTTCCATTCCGCCTTCAACCTCAAGCACCGAGAATCCAACCTCTACCACCGGCCAGCCACCCGCGAACCCTCCAGAGACCCAGACCGGCACGACGGAGCCACCGGCTGGGGGCCAAGTGAGCGGGGCTGCCAACGGTTCTGGCCATCAGGCGCGAACCGGGCGAGAAACCGCGACCTCCAAATCGCGAGTGACAGCTCCTGCTTCGTCCGAAGGCAGCGGCGCGGCCACAGCTCAGTCCGCAGGGGAGACTTCCTCCCAGGCTTCCGCGTCGAGCGATGAACTTGACAAGCTGCAGGAAGAGATGACGAACCTGGCGGGCAGAGCGAATGCGATGAAGGACAGCGTGGACAACCTTCGCAACCAGCAAAAGAGTCAGGGTCTGTCACTGCGCCCGGATATTTCGGCGTCAGAAATGCGCATGCAGCAGTTCATGGACAACGCCGACCAGGCGTTGAAGGTGGGCAACGCCAAAGCCGCGCGGCGGAATATAGATCTGGCTGAGAAGGAAATCGACAAACTGGAATCCTTCTTTGGCAGGTAGCGGACTTCTATCTCGCCACGACTGAAACGCAAGCCAGGCTCGACAGATAATCCCTCTGCAAGATCGGGGGCAGGCCCCCGGTGTCCAGGTCGAATTCCACAGTCACCGGCTTACCGGCGGGAGTTGTCACCGGACGTCCGCCTGCCACGCGCAGGACCCACTGGATTGTTTGGACGGAACCGGAGGCTTGCGACCGGTCTGCATCGGCGAAGAAATGGAATACACCGTAGAGGCCGTCGTAATTCGGGAATCCCAGTTCTGAACCCCCGGAAATTTTCACGGTGAGTCGCACTCCTTGCGCGGCAGTGCCCGGCCAGGTGAACTGTTTGAACTGCGCGCTGCCTCCCGAGAAGTTGAGCGTCTGTCCGTCGACATTCAGGTTGATGCTGCTGACGGTATCGGTGGGGTGAGGCCGCAAGGCGTACCGGTACTGCATCTGCCCTGGAGCGGGGTAGAGTGCGCGGCCGACCGCGGACGCTCGGTTGAAGAAACTCAGAAACTCCGAATTCACTTTCTGAGTGCCGGCGGGATTCGCGATATAGCCGGTCCCCTGGGGCAGCAAAAGGTTCTTCAACGCGGCGTTGTAGAACTGCGACAGCGCCCCACTGGCGGGGTCGAAGAACGCTCCGATCTCCTGGACGGAGGCTTCGCTCGAGGAACGCGAATTGAAGGGAAACTTCAAACGCAAGGGATTGAACTGGCTGCACAGTCCTGCGCCGCTCACCGGTCCGGGGCGTAACACCGCGGAAATCGGGGTGATCGGAGCAAGCAGGAGGGCCAGCGTGGTTTGGTCGATGTGGTTGTCCCGGTCGATCTTGAAGGTCTGAGAAATCTGGCGAGCCGCCTGTTGGGCGGTGGTGACGTCATTCAGGCAGCCACTCTTGGCGGCCTCCTTCTGGTCGGGAGGACTGTTATTCGCCCGGTCCAGACAGCCCTGGAGACCCCCGAGCGCGTTGATGTAGGGCGTGTTCGAGGGACTGATGTATTGGTCCTGGCAGTTCGGCGACACGACGGACTGGACCGGCTGAAAAGCACTCACGATGTCGGTCTGGTCGACGGCGGTGTTCTGCGCCACCGTGCAGAAAAGCGCCAGCAAAGGCGACTGGTTACTGGTCAGCCTGGTAAGCTTCTGGGCAGCATCGGGAAGGCTGGAGTAGTGCACCACCATGGCGGCTTTCAAGAAGGCATTCCACTGGTCAAGGAAATCCTTCTGATAGCGAACTCGCAATGTCTGCCCCAGCTTGGCCAAATCGACGTTGCTGGCGGATTCCTGACCGAGGACCCATTGCTCTCCACTGAAATATTTCGCCAACTCATTGAAGGCCTTTTGCAGAAACGCCCAGCCGTCCTTCGTGAAGGCGCCATCCACCGCGCGGCTGTCCACCACAACTTCCGCGGAGCCCGGAAACTTTTTGTTGAAGTAGAGTGCCGGATTGGCCTTTTCTGCCGCCGCCAGCATGACCTTGTAGACGCGCTCCTCGCCCGAGAATTGCGAGAGGTAGGCGCGGGTCCGCGCGACAAGTGATGCGTCGTTCGTCGAGGAAAAGGGATTCTCGTTCACCAGTTCCTGGCTGTAAAAATCAAATTGTTTCTGAGCGAGCTGGACTCGATCCGGATCGATATCCCTGCCCGCCGTCCAGGCTTTCAGCAGCACGGGCGACAGGAAATCCACCGTGCACTTGTCGTGGTTCGAGGTGGTAATCAAATAGGCCTTGAGGGTGTCATAGGCGGGGCCGTACTGATCGTTCGGCCCCGGCGTGGCGGGGAGACCGCTCAGGGTCTTCACCAAGGCTGCCTGGGTCTGCGCAAACAAAAGCTGATTGAAGCTCTGAAAATAGACCCTTCGCACGTCCGGGTAGAGAGCGTCTCCGGTGTAGAGCCCCCAACCCATCCAGAAGGGACGACCATTCCGTTGATAGTCCGTTAGCCTGTCCAACGCGCTACGAAGGCTCTCGAGCCGATTCAGAGCGTCGAGCGTGGGCAGTTGCTGCCCCGTGAGTTGCCCGCCCGAAGCGACCGCCTGCGCGGCACTGACCAGCTCCGTCTCAAAGCTCCGGTTCTTCACGTACGAAACGAGAAATCCGATCATCACGAACAGAAGGATGACGACGGCAGAAGCCAGTAGAAAACGTCTCCAGAAACTGACCTTGGTGCTGGCGAGGCTCGCGCTGAGGGCCGACTCATCCTTCGCCAGAACGGCATTGAAAAAGTGAGAGAGGAAACACCACTGTGGGACTCTGCGGCTTTCGCTGGCTTCCTGAACGGGCGAAACTCCTTTGGAAGGCGCCAGCTTCCGCCTGTCGAAGATTTTTGTGGCCCCGAGTGACTCAGCCTCCTCCTCAGCGGCGCCAGCCGCGGGCTGTTCCGCGACGAGGGCGGAAGTCGGCGTACTGACGACGACGGGCCTGACGCCCGTGAAGTAAAAGCCCCGAAGGAACGGACTCGTGCGAAGTTGGCTGGGACGGCACAGGTCAACGAGCGCCTGGGCCAGCAGAGTTCGAAGCTTGCGGAACTCGCGGGGAAATTCGTAAATCGCCGGCAGTTTTGTTTCGTCGAATTCGCGGGAGAGAAAAGTCGGACGCTTGTCCGCCAGGGATGCGAAAAGGTGATCGAAGGCCTGCGAAACTCTTGCCGTCTCCTGTTCCGCATACACCCCGCCGGCGTAGGAAACCATGGGAAGCGTGGCGCCCAGCACCTGCTGGGCTTCCTCGGGCCCCAGGTTGCGGGCGTACTCAAGGAAGAACTGAAGCCGGTCGCACTTTGTGAAGAGCACGTAAACCGGGAGCGCGATTCCAAAAAGCTGAGAAATTTCGCGGAGGCGAGCCCGGATTTTTTCGACGCTGGCCGCGATGGCCTGCGCGGCGCCGGGTTTCATAAAAGTTTCGGCATCGATGCACACGATCGCCGCACGGGCTGCCTGCTCTTTCTTGCCGAAGACCGAATGCAAGCGGGCGGGCGTCAGGCGCTTTACCAGTTTTAGCCATTTCGGGGTGTCACCCAGCAGGCCGCCACCGGCCTCGGCGAACAAGAATTGGCGCGAGTACCAGAAATTCGCCGCGCGGGTCGGAACGGGCAGGCCGGCCTGGACGGCCTGTCCGGCCAGCAGTTCCGGCTCGAGCCCGGAATGGAGGACCGCGCTGGTTTTCGCGGAGCCGGGCTCACCAATCACAATGACGGCCGGCAGTGACCCCAGCCGCGCGGAAGGGCCAAGCTGGGAGGCGCGGAGGCGCGTCTCGGCCTCGCGAACCAGAATGTCGATCTCATCTCCGGCCCCGCCGGTCGTCGGCCCCACTTCCGCCTCCCGCTCCTTGTCGCTCGTATAGAACCACCAGATCAACACGGCGAACGCCGCGACGCCCAGACCCATCAGAGCGATTCGGAAAATCCAGAGATTCTTGCCCTGGAGATGGAGCCACGATCCCACAAACCAGGCGAGCACGAGCCAGATGATAAAAGCAATCGAGGCAATGATGTACTTCAGGCTTTTGTTCACGGCAACTCCCTAATGACTAGATATCGTGAAGGCGTGCAAGCCCGAAACGCCGGAAATCAGCACAAGCTTGAAGAGCACAAACAAGAGAAGAGCAAAGACCGTGCAACCCAGAGCACCGAAACCCAGGATGCGAGCCCAGGGATCGTAGGACTTCCGAATCATGGCATCCTTGGGAGGAGCCCAACTGGGAGCGAGCGGGCGAGGCCCCCCGCGAATGCGCTGCATTTTTTCCAGGACGGAATTCAAGATGGTTCGAATTCCCTCCTGCCCGCTGAGGCTGAAGCGTCCGCGATAGCCGAGAGCGAGGCAAAGGGCGAAGATCTCGAGCACGTCCGCCACCGCGGGCGCGTCGCCCTTCGCCATCAGCTTGTTGATACACTGGAAGTACATTTCTCCCGCGGTGTGCACGCCAAACAACTCCTCCTGCAAAGGCATGCGAGGCCAGTCCGCAAAGATCGGATTCTGGGAATTGAGAATGGACTCATCCAGAAAGGCCACAACCGCGAAGGTGGCCAGGCGAACGTCCTCGGTCACATAGCCGCGCCGCGTGGCCTCAGCCTCCGCGGCATTGATCGCGCCCTTGACCTGATTCCGAAAGGAGGTCGCGTCGGACACCGACTGGCGGTTGGAGCGCAGCCGCGTAATGGCCGTCAAGATTTCCTGATAGACCAGCGCAAGGTTCTCCCGGAGGCTGGGCGTGGGCGGCGCCACCGTCTGCGCGCCTGCCGCCGGCGATACGTGGAGTCCCATCTTCTACCTTCCTATCTTTCAAGCACGACGAGGAGTTCGATCTCAGGCTTCGGGATATCACCGGGGATGTACACCCCGACCCGGCGCGTCTGAACGATATGATCCCAGCAAGGACCTGTCCTGCTGATGGCGAAATACTGGCTTTCCACTTTCGGAGAAACTGCCGAAGGGGGCACCTGCATGTGCGTAAGCTCCATGCCCTGCAAGGCTCTCCTCACCAGTTCCGGAACGAACTGCGCGGAACAGATCTTGACGAGTTGAAGCGTTCGGGTGATGACCTCGGCGTCACCAATGGGCGATTGGACCGCAAAAATCCAGCGGGCACGATCCAGGCAACGCTGGTCGGCGATCTCGCCTTCGTAGAAATAGTTGGCGACGGGCTTCAACGGGATGGAGATGCAGTTCGAGGGCACGACCAGTTCGAGATGGGTCCGGATGTGCTGATCCACTACATCGAAACAACGACTGAGATCCAGGTGGTCGTAAAGAGGCAGGTCGCCGGGATGAGAATCGATGGAAAAAGTGCAAAGCGCCCCCGCCAGTCGCAAGAGTTCACGGAATAACTCCTCAGGATGTCCCCGCTTTGTGAGGAACAGGTGGCGCAAAGGGGCGAGGCTGGAATTGATGGCGTGGAGGAACCAGAATTTGCTGATTTCCTGCGCGGAAAAACCCGTCCGGAACTTCCCGCGGTCGCGATTATCCAAAGAAAGCGTTGCGCTTTTCTCCTGCAGGATGTCGATCAAACGGCGTGCCAGCATCAGCAGGTGTTCGCTGGCGCTGATCTGCACGCACGGCGGGATAAAAGTCTCATCAAAGATGTAATTGCCTGACCCATCCCTCTTGATGACGGCGGTGGGAAGTGTAACGAGTCCTTCCGTCTGTTCCGTGTCGAAGAGGAAGCGAATATTCTTTCGCCCCAGCTTCACCGGCTTGTCGTCCATCCCCGTGTTTTCGTCCGGGAAAGAACCTACCTCCGCTACATAACGCAGCCGCCCGTGGTTGTCCGCTTCCTGGAGGGCGCAGTTCGCACCTCCCGGATTGTAGTGGGGCACGGCGAGCAGAACCTTCAGCTTTTCGTACGTGGGGGGGAACAGGTCACCGATACTGCGCGCAGGGGGGAGCGGATCGTCTTCAGGAATGCTGAAGGGAAGTCCGTCTCCGAATATCCCGCGCGCGTGAACCAGAGATACCGTGCCGCTGCGAAGGGCCTCGGCATCGAGCTCAACTCCCACAAATCCGTACGGCTCAAACCAGAGGCTGGAGATATCAAAATGCGTGACTTCTTCATAGAAACGGCTTTGGGTCTGAAAGTGATGCGGACCCAGGTACATCCCTTCAGACCACACGACTCTGGAAAGTCGCTTCATGGAATCAGCCTTGAGAAGGCCCGGCCGTCAGTGCTCTGACCGCTCCCCCTGAACTCCACTCTTCCAGTTGTCGACCGCGCAAGTTGATCCGAACACTTTCGGACTCGTGGAGGCGCGTCAAAACTGGAGCGCCTTCATGCTATCAGTTTCTAGTTAGGTTGTACCTTTGGCCGGCGTTTATCCGACTCACCAGCCAGCCGCACCATATTACAACATCTTGGTGGGTGTAGAAACCTTTTCCTCGGGATTTCTGAGTATCTTTGGCTAGCCAAGACCGAATGTCCCCCCTCGTGAATACGCTTGAACCTCACCTTGCTTTTCATGGTAGGATATCCTTCAAACAAGCGGGTTATTGAGCTTATGGGCTTCCAAGAGCAGTATCGCCTTCTTGAAGTACTCTCGGACCGGGAGGCGAAAGTCTCCCGCGCCGTGCAGGTGGCCACGGGCAAGAAGGTGTTGGTCCATCAGATTTTCGGCGAGCGCACGCCTGCCGGCTGCACAGGGCTTGTGACTCTGATTTTTCAAAAATCCCTGGCTCCCGCTCAGAGAGCGACGACCCCTTTCCTGGACATGGGCGATTTTGGAGGACACATCTACGTCGTGACTGAGGACGCGGAGCCCTTCCTGGACTTGCGCGTTTGGGTGAGCGCCTACGCCGCGAAAGCGACCGGAGTCGCCCGGCCAGCCGAAACAAGGGCCCCAGCGGCCGGGCAGCCCGCCGTGTCCTCGGCGACCCAACCCCCCGGAAGCGGCTCGATGACTCACTTCTTTTCACCGAAGGAAATCCTGGCAAAAGCCCAGCCCGCGCAACCTCCCTCGACAGTTCCGGACGAAGCTCCAACCACGCCGTCACTGCCCGATCGGCAAGTTCCCGCCGCGACTCCACCGGGCGGCGAGTTTGAAAAGCTTTTTGCGCGTAGAGGACCGGCCGCGACGCAGAGCAAGCCCACAGCGCCCCCCGAGCCTCCGGTTTCCGCCCAGCCTCCAGCATCCCCCGCGAGCCAGCAGCCTGGAGAGTTTACCCGCATGTTTTCGGGCATGGGGGCTGCAAGGCTGGGCGAACCTGCACAAAGTTCCGCGAGGCCCGAGCCCCCTGCCGCTCCACCTACGGTTGACAAACTCCCCGCTGTGCCGTCGCAGCCGCCAGCCGCTCCCCCGAGCCCCGCGGCAACGCAAGCGGCCAGTGGCGGTTCTCGGGAGCCCGGGGAATTCACTCAGATGTTCATCCGCGGGGCCAAGCCGGCCACGCCGGCTCGCCCTGACGTTTCACCTGCCTTGCCGGCCAAGCCTCCGGCCACGCCACCACAGCCGTCAGCCGCTGCTTCCAGTCCTCCTCCAACGCAGGCTGCCAGTGGCGATCAGAAAGAGCCTGGATCGTTCACCCAGATGTTTTTCGCGGGAACGCGGCCAACCCCATCGCCCGGCGTCTCGTCTGCCGGGAAGCCGGACGCACCGGGAAGGCCTTCCGAGAAGCCGGCGCCCTCGGCAATGCCGCAGGGATTTGAGGTAGTGTTTAGAAGTCGAAAGCAGCAAGGGGTAGAACCACCTGTGCCGGGCAAAGAAACTCCTCCGCCGGCGGTGCAACAACCGCAAGGTCCGGGGGAATTCACTCAGATGTTTCATGGTAGGCCTGCGCCGCCCGCAACGCCACCGGGCGCCGTGCTGCGCGAGGCACAGCAACCGCCGGCGACGCCGACTCCCCTCCCCTCGGCTCCCGAGGGTCCGGGGGAATTCACGAGCATGTTCAGTCGACAAATACCTGTGATGGGAGCTCGAGACGCCGAGCCCACAGGCCTGCCTCCACAGCCCGTAACGCCTGTCGGCACTCCCCCCGCCCCCTCGAAGGCGCCGGGCGAGTTTACGCAGATGTTCCGGGCCGGAAGCGTAGCCGAGACTCCGCCCCAAACGCCCGTGGCGCCCGTTCCTTCCGACCTACGTTCGAGTTCACCTGTGGCGCAACAGGCGCCGGGTGAGTTCACGGCCATCATGGGGAGTTATCGAGCGCCGCGGCCGACGGGCCCAATTGAGCCATCTTCTCAAGCACCGCCGATGCCGGCGAGTCCCGGTCCGGCCGCGGGTCACGGGCAGGCGGGCGAGTTCACTCAGATGTTTCAATCGCCGCCGAAACGGGCAATGCCGCCGCCTGTTCCCCCTTCGCCGGTGTCTCCTCCGCCCCCACCGGCCCCCGCTGAGCCCGCCGTGCCTTCCGGGCCGGGGGAGTACACGAGAATCATAAGTGCCCGACCCCTTCAACCTGGCGCCGGCCAGCCGAGCGCCCCTCCCGCTGGCGCACCCGGTGCACCCCGTGTGGCGGTGCCCATGCAGCCGATGCAAGTGCCCGTCATGCCCGCCATGCAGATGCAGCAGCCCGTCGCTCCCATGCCGCCACAAGTGTACGTTCAGCCCGGGCAAATCCAGGCCGGTCCAGGCGGAGTCTCCATGCAGGCTCCGCAGGTCTCCCCGGTGATGCCCACCGTGCCTGGGCAGTTTGCACCTGCCATGCAACCGCTGGCCATTCCGATGGCCGTTCCGCAAGCTTCGCAGGCGCCTGCCCCATCTGCCAAGAAGCGCTCTCTGCTTCCGTAGATCATCATTCTGGGTTCGGTTTTTTTAATCACTCTTGGAT
>JAIQGA010000024.1 GCA_020072925.1 Terriglobia bacterium
ATTGATGGCAATGCGGATTTCGTCCCGGCGGCTGATCATGCTGTCCCCCAACCCAAGCCCATCGAGAAGATGACCGTTGAGGAGCCCTTCCTGCGCGGCGTCGATGAGGAGAAGCACGGCGAGGAGGGGGCATCAAGCAAAACCAATCAGCAGGTGCTGGGGCGCGACCCTGGGTATGTTCCTGCGCTTTTGAAGATGGCCTGGCAGGCTTATCGGTCGGCGGATTTTCCCCGCGCGGAAAGCTTCCTGGCGCGGGCCCTGTCGCGCAACGCCTTCGATCCGCGCGTGCATTATGTGGCCGGCGTTGTCTACCGCGCCGCAGGCCGTTGGACGCTGGCCGAGGATGCTTTCTGGGCGGCGATCCATTATGGTGGTCCGCCCGCGCCCGCCCTCGCGCAACTTGGCGAACTGGCGATCCGCCAGAAGCACTACCAGGAAGCGGCGGACCTGCTTGGCCGGGCGCTGAGCTACGCTCCCGACGACGCCCTGGCCCGTGCGGACCTTGCCGTCGCGCTGCGTGGGGCAGGGAAGCTTGAGGAAGCGTCGAAGGCTGTGGAGGCGGCGCTGGATGAATCGCCGCTTCTGCCGTTTGCCAGAGCCGAACGCTGGCGAATCGAGGCGGCGCAAAAGCACGCAGCATCCCCCAACAGCGGCGGAGGCTCAGACTGGGCCAAGCCGCTGCCCGCCGACGTGCAGAACTACATGGAAGTTGCAGCCTGGTATCGCGGCCTGGATGACTTGGCCTCCGCGGACGCGGTTCTGGAGAGCGCGGTCAAGAGTCTCCAACCTCCGGGTCTTTCTCCACTTGTCTACTACTACCTGGCGTCCGACGCTCGCCGCGAGGGAAACGTCACCGCGGCGGATGGATACGCCGCGAAAGCGCAGTCGGCCGATTACGCCAAAGTTTTCCCTAATCGCCTCGAGGACGCGCTGGTGCTGCAGGAACAATTGCAGCGTCACCCTGTCGATCCGCACGGGCAATACTTCCTTGGCAATTTTCTCTTTGCCCATGGCCGTTACGAGGATGCTTCGCGGCTCTGGTTTCAGGCGCTCGGAGAAGGCTTCGAAAACGCCGTGCTGATGCGAAACTTGGGCCTTTATGCGCAGCAGATTAAGGGCGACCTGACGGGGGCGGCGGGATTCTATGAAAGCGCAGTGCGCCTGGATCCGAACGAATATCGCTACTACGTCGATCTGGACGAAATCTATTTTCGACTCAATGCAGCCGCGCGTCGCGAGAAGCTCTTTGCCACGGCTCCCGCAGCGGTGCTGAATCGGGATCCGGTTCTCGTCCGGCGCGCCTTGCTTGCTACTCAGGAGAAACACTTCGACCAGGCGCTCGAGTTGCTGAAAGAACACCGATTCAAACCCTGGGAGGGCGGCGCGATCGTCCGCCAGATGTTTGTCCAAGCCAATCTCCAGAAGGGGCGGCAGGCCTTCGCGGGCGGGAATTTTGGTGATGCGGAGAAGGCCTTTCGCCAAGCGCTCGAATACCCTGTGAATCTGGGCGTCGGCAAACCCGGAAAGCCGCGCGATGAGGAGGCTTGGTATTGGCTCGGCGAGTCACTCGCGGGAGAGCAAAAGACCGAGGCCGCCCAGCAAGCCTGGAAAGAGGCCGCGGAAGAAGGAAAGAGCGGTGGGGGAGTGGGGCAGCTTTTCCGCGGGCTGGCTCTGCGCCGGCTCGGGCAGACGGAGGAGGCGAACAAGATCCTCAAAGGACTGACGGACGCGGCCGCCCAAGCCCAGCCGAGCGCCGAAACGCTGTATGTGACTGGCTTGCTCGGAATCGTTGAAAAACGCCAAGCCGAAGCACGGAGCAACCTCCAGCGCGCCGTACAGCTCGATCCAGCTCACTGGCAGGCACGGCTGGAGCTCGACCAACTCGGCCGCTGAAGAGACCTTTGTCGCTAGGCGCAGAATAGATGCGGCGAAGCCGTTGGCCCGTCGAGGTGGCCCACCAGTCTCTTTTCCAGGGGCGCACCCAAGGGCGCCAACTCTCGCCGCAACTTCTCCATCTCATTTTCTTCCAGGGGCGAGAACTTTCGTGCCAACTCCGCGTTGTGCGAGATGAATTCCTCGCGCGGCATGCCAATCACCGCCGCGGTCACTGGCAGGCTCATCGAATAGCGGAGCAGCGAATCGATGTTGGCCTTGTCCGGCTCCGGCCCCACCAGGAACTCCTGCCCGGTTACCTTCATGGCGATGATGCCCAAGTTCTTCTTGCGCGCGGCCGGCAAGGCCAATTCCTCGAAGCGCCCATTGCGCGAGGCGTTAAGTGCCATTTGCGTGCAGTCCAGATCGTGCCGCTCGATGGCCTTAGCCAGCACCGCCCCGTCGGTATGACTGGTCATGCCGATAAACCGGGCCAGTTTCCGCTTGCGAGCTTCGAGGAGTCCTTCCAAAGCGCCGCCCGGCGCTTCGATTTTGGCCAGATCATCCTCATGCCCCAGACTGTGCAGGTGAACGAGATCAACATGGTCCACCTGAAGGCGCTGGAGGCTGCCCTCCAGGCGGCGGAGGAAATCGTCTCGAGTCCGGTCGGGAATTTTTGTGGCGAGGAAAACTTCCTTCCGGCGCGTCGCCATGACTTTGCCCACGCGCGTCTCGCTTTTGCCGTCCCCATATGCGTAAGCCGTATCAAGATAGATGATCCCCAGATCGATGGCATGGTTGAGCGCCGCCAGGGCTTTCTCCTCGTCCTCATACATGAGGAACCGGCTGCCGCAACCGAAGGCCAGAATCGAAACGCTGGCTCCAGTGCGTCCCAGCGTGCGGTGGGGAAGCCCAGGCGCGGCCGCGGCCTTCGCCAGATCGTGCAGAGCCGGAAGACTCGCTCCCACCGCGGCTCCCAGGCCGAGGCGCTCCAAAAACTTGCGGCGTGAAAGTTCGCTTTTCATGTCTGTCTCCTTGCCATAGGTTCAATTTTCCTTGGGTTTCGAGCGCAGTTCAGTGTTGGTCGGCGGGCCGGATTCCCACTTTCGGGCCCGGTATGCATCCCACGTTGTCGGCGGCGATCTGCACATCCGCGAAGTCCCCGGTTTCGTCAAACGAGCCAAGGCCGGCCCGCCCGCAGGTGAACGTGCGATCGGACACCGAGAACAGCGGCGCCTGCTGGTCGTCCATGAAAACCTGAATCAGGCCATTGAACATGTCGCGGATCACGCGCACGCGATGCCATTGCTGGTCGGGCAGCGCCGGGGGAGCATCGATTCCAGCGATCCGCTTGCGCGGCTCGCCATTGACGATGAAAATCCCGTTGTGTACGGGTTGCTGGGCGCCGCGGTCCTTCGACAGGTGGGCGTAGTAAAAATGCAGGGTATCGACATAACCGAAAACCACGATCATGGAGGTTCCTTCGCGCCGGACACGCGCCTCCAGCTTGAAGCTGCCAAAGGGCGGAAGCTTGGCCAGCGCGAATTGCAGGGGGCGCCGCGGGACGCCCGGCTCGCGGTTGCGCTTCATGTGAAGGTAATGCAGAGGCCCCTCGCTGAGAATTTCCCAATCTTCAGGATAAGGGAATTGCCAGGCGTCGAGGTTCCCGGAGGAGAAGTCGTCGCGGAACGTCATCGTCTTGAGGACTGGTGGCGTTGGAGCGTACGCCGCGAGGGCGATCGGCACGGCTGTCGCCGCAAGCAAAACCAGCCATATCCCTGCGCGATCCCGAGGTGAAGTCATAGTGCGAATCTCCTGCCTGCCCAAAACGTGATACGCGCATTATACGGCTTTTGAATTCGATTGGCAGGGTTCAATTGTGGTGATTTCCGGGAATTCCCAAATACCTCGGTGGGCAAGAAGCGCCCCTTTTTGCTTTCACCATTCGGTGGATTTAGGTTATAAGTCACACTCGCAAGATCGACCTGCCAGGCTCCAGCACGATGCCCGGCAAAACTCAAGGAGCGGATGAATCTCCCGAGACCGTCTCAACCCGCGCGGACCGCACCGATGCTTCGGCTTCTGCCCGTGCTTTTTTTCTTCTCGGGCGCCTCGAGCCTTGTGTTCGAGATGATTTTCACGCGCTTGCTCACGCACGCATTCGGGAACACGGCCTATGCGGTGAGCACGGTGCTGGCGGCGTTTTTGGGGGGCTTGGCGGTAGGCGCGACCTGGATCGGGCGCTGGGCCGATCGGCGCAACGCCTCATTGTGGACCTACGGCACGCTTGAACTGCTGGTGGGAGTCTACTGCCTGTTCACTCCGGAACTGTTTGGACTGGTCACATGGATTTATGTGGGATTGCACCACCGGCTGGCGCTCGGATCGTGGGCGGTGACGACAGTGCGGTTCGGGCTCGCGGCGATGGTGATTCTGGTGCCGACCGCACTGATGGGTGGAACGCTCCCGGTGCTGGCGCGTTGTGCGGCCGCAGTCACGAGCGAATTTCGGCCGGTCATCGACCGCCTGTATGCGTGGAACACGCTGGGGGCTGCGCTGGGTACGCTGGCGGCGACTTATTTCCTGGTCCCGGCGCTGGGCGTCCGAGGCACGATTGTTGCCGCATGCAGTGTGAACGGTGCGATTTTTCTTGCGGTGGCAATCTGGGCTTCGAAAGTCACTTCCACACCACCGTCCCCGTCTGAAGCCTCTGCAATCCCTGTTGCTCAGGGCGCGCGTGTTAAGACCAACGCACCCCGCGAATCCCTTCTGCTCTTGGGCGCGTTCCTGACCGGCGTGGCCGCACTGGCCTATGAAGTAGTCTGGACGCACATTCTCAGCTTCCTTATTGGAAACACGGTATACGCCTTCGGCATCATGCTTTTCACGTTTTTGTGCGGACTCGGGATGGGAGCTCATCTGGTGGCGCGGCATATCCCGCGCGCGGCTTTCTGGGCGCGGGCCCTCGCGGCCTCCCAATTACTTTTGGGCGTGGCCGTGTTCGCTACAATGTCCCTCTGGAACTACGTTCCAGCGGTATTTTCCGAGGGTCTTGGCCAGGCGCTGGCGCTGGACTTGCTGGCTTGCGCCTTTCTTATTGCGTTGCGGATGTCCTGGATCGCCTGGAAAATATATCGTCAGGCCGCCGGCTCCCGAATCCGCTGGCGCTGGGTAGCGGAACTTGCCGCCGAAGCGGCGTTCTTGCTTGCCGTGATTTCGGGAAGATTTTCGGCCCTGCCGGAATCTGATCTTGCCCGATTTATGGTGGCGGAGGGTTTGCGCTTTTTCTGCGCGTTTTACCTGCTCATCGTGCCCTGCCTTCTGGTCGGCCTGAGTTTCCCGCTTCTGCTGAATCTCGCGGCTCAATCGGCGCGGCGAGTCGGCGCCAGCGTGGGCCACACCTATGCCGCCAACACGCTTGGAACCGTCCTGGGCTCGGTCCTGACGGGCTTTGTTGTGCTGCCGGCCCTGGGCTCGCTGGGGAGCTTGCGCGCGATCGCGACCCTCAATCTGCTCATCGGTTGGGGCTTTGCCCTTTTCTTCGTACCGCTTCGCGGGGTGCGCCGCGTGACCATTACGGTCGTGGCCGGCTCGTTGGCGGCGTTGTTTTGGCTGGGCCCCGTGCGCTGGGATCCTCGCGCCATGACGAGCGGCGCGTACGTCTACTTCAGCCACACCTGGGATATCGAGCGGGTTCTTTATTTCGAGGAGGATGTACAGGGCGGTTTGACGTCTGTAGTGCAGACTCCTGTGGGGCGGGTACTGCTCTCCAACGGAAAATTCCAGGGAAACGATTCCGGCGAAGTCGGCGCCCAGGCTCGCTTCGCGATGATCCCGATTCTCTTCATGCCCAGGTTTGACCGGGCACTGGTGATCGGGCTGGGAACAGGCCACACCCTGCAAGTCGTATCGCGTTTTCCCTTCCGCCGCATTGATGTCGCCGAAATCGCTCCCCGTATCGTGGATGCGGCCCGGCAGTGGTTTCAGGACGTCAATTGCGGTGTTTTTGATCGCGACCCTCGGGTGAACCTCTCGATCGTGGATGGGCGGAATTTCCTGCTTCTTTCCCGTGGGCGTTATGACCTTATCACTGTTGAAATCACGTCGATCTGGGTCAGCGGCGCCGCGGACCTCTACAACCGCGAGTTCTACGAGCTCTGCCGCAACCGCCTGTCGCCCCGAGGCGTTCTACAGCAATGGGTCCAGCTCCATAACATGCGCCCGCGCGACCTGTTGGTCCTCTTCAATACCGCGGCGCATGTTTTCCCGCATGCGGCCTTCTTCGTCGGGGGAGGGCAGGGCCTGTTGATCACCTCACCGGGTCCACTGGAGTTTGACTACGCGCGCATCGCTTCCCTCGACACGGATCCCGGGGTCCGCCAGGAATTGGACAGGCTCCGACTGGCCAGTCTCAGCTCCCTGCTGGGGGAAATCATGCTCGATGACCAATCCTTCCGCGAAATTCTGACGCTCCTTCCCTCGCGCGCGGGACTGTCCCTGGACTTTGTTTCTTCTGATAATCATCCGTATTTGGAGTATGAGACCCCAGTGGGAAATACTGCTAACTATAACACCTCAATAGTGAATATGCAAGTGCTGAAACAGTTCCAGCCCGCGCTCTTCCCGCCCGGCCTGGCCATGCGGAACCTGTCCTCCGAGGACGATGCTAACCTTTTGTCAGGATATGTGGCGGAGGGACGTGGCGAGTGGAATACGGCCCGTGACTACTTCCTCAAGGTGAAAGGGCCGGCGCGGCCGCGCGCGGAAACTGAGATCGCCCGCCTTGCCGCAGGGTTCTACGGTGGGATGCCCTGACAGACGCGCTGTGCGGATTGTCGGACGCCGGTCGTTGGGCTTGACAGGCGCCCCGATTTCGCAATAATTCTCACCTTATGAAAAGCGATGCCGTTCCCCCAACTGCCCCGGCAACCACTTATACCGTCAAGTCACTGGTCAAGGCGTTGAACATTCTGAAGGTCCTCGCGGAAGAGGCGCGACCCACTTACACGCTTACCGAGATCAGCCGCCACTTGCATTTGCACGTCAGCACCGTGCATCGCTTGCTGGTGAACCTGGTTCTCCAGGGGTTTGTCGAAGAAGACAGCGTCTCCGGCGGCTACCAGCTCAGCTACCGCGTATTGCGGATGGGCCTGCGGGTTCTGGACCGCCTCGACTTCCGGCGAGTCGCCCAGCCCTTGCTGCAGGATTTGAACCGGCGAACCCAGGAGACTGTTCACCTGGCGATTCTCCAGGAGGGACGCGCCATCTCCATCGAGAAATTCGGAAGCCTGCAACCCGTGGGCCTGGATCCGCGCTTAGGAAGGGTCATGTTCCTGCACTGTACTGGCGTAGGCAAGACGCTTCTGGCTTATCAGGATCAAGAAATCGTCGAGAGGCTCTCCCACTTAGAGGCCCTGCAGCGGTTCACAGCTCACACGATCACCAGTGTCGCGCAGCTTTATAGGGAACTCGAGCGTATTCGGGCGCAAGGCTATGCCGTCGACCATGAGGAAGCTGTCGAGGGCCTGCGGTGTGTGGCCGGACCGGTTTTCAACCACGAGGGCCGCATCGTAGCAGCTTTCAGTGTGGCCGGACCCGCTTCGCGCTTAACGAGTGCGCGGATACCGGAAGTCGCCAAACTCGTCCGTGAAACCAGCCAGCAGATTTCTTATCGCATGGGTTTCCGCCAGATGCGATGATTCCCGAGGACGCCGGACATCGTGAGCCGATAATCGCGCCCCACCATCAAGTGACCGCTTAGCGGCCCGACAGGGACTGGATCTGGTTGTTTCCCCCGGTGGACTCATCCACGACGGCCTGTTTGATCTGCCCGCGGAAAATGTTGCGGTCGAGCGTGATGTAATCCGCGCGCGGGCCGATGTAAATGCCCACCGCCTGGGTGGCCGCAGCGCCGCTGCGTGACTCGCCGATGATATTGGACGTAAATGTGAGATGGTCTGTGGCGCCCTCGATGCGCACGCCGTAGCCGGGGGCTCCGAGGCTACCATTATCTTCAATTTTGTTATCCGAGAATGTGTTATCTGAGGCGGCATTTGCCTCATTCTCGTCTCGAAAGTAGATTCCGGCGCGGCTGTTTCCGGTGACGGCGTTCTTGATGAATATGTTGCCCGTGTCCTTATGCCCCAGCGAGATGCCGTCCTGGCCGTTGTTCCAGGACTGGTTCTCCTCGTAACGCGCATGCTGGACGCGCCAACAGAGGTACAGGCCGTCCTCGCCGTTGTGGTGGGCGCGGTTGAAACGCACAAGACCGTTGAGCGCCCCGGTGCCAAGGTGAATCCCCAGATTGGTGTTGCGATAGACTTCGCAATTCTCTACCACGGGGTGCTCGACGAACTGGGTACTGATGCCGTCGCCGGGATAGTCCCTTACCACGCAATTCCGGATGGTCAGGTCCTTGGAATGGAAGAAGTAGATGCCGCCCGTCTGACAGCCATCCAGGACTTCGCTCGTGGCGCGGTTGCCATCCACCAGAAGGTCTGCGACGCGGACGTCCTCAACTTCATAGCCCGCGATGAGGGGAAAAGTGTTGAACACCTCGCCGGCATTTTCGACGGAATAATCCATCTGAAGGAAACGATCGAAGTAAAGCGTCTGGCCGTTGACGCGCACGATGGTGCGCACGCTCGGAGTCCACCCGGAGCGCTGCTGCTTGTCGACGATCGTCACCCCCATGCCGGGAGCGAAGGGGCGAGCGTCGGCGACGGTGGCCTGGAACTCTCCGTAATCGGCATCCAGCTTCAACCGGCTGCGGACGCCGGGATCTTTCTGGAGAATAGTCTTGTCGGTGCCTTCACCCCGCAGGGTGAGATGGCTCGCCAGGCGGACGGAGTTATGGAGTGTGTAGACTCCGGCCTTAATGATGACCGTCCCGCCTCCCGCGGCAGCGACGCGGTCAATGGCTTTTTGAATGGCGACGTTGTCGGTGCCAAGAACATCGGCATCTGCCGGGCCGACCGTGATCGTCATGGTTTTCTCCCGACCCGAGTCTGACTGTGGCGCGCAGATCACCGCCCCCACCAGCGAGGCGGTCAAGACCAAAAGGAAAACTCGAAGGGTTTTCATCGGGCACATCCCCGTACAGCGATTGGGTAGGGCATTCGCAACGCATTCTAGCAGCGAAGTCGCCGCGCGTGTGTTCTTTCTTGTGTCCTCTGGCGGGGCTCACTATAATCCCCCCGTTCCGAGAACATCTCGATGAAACTCCGGCTGGCGATTACGGGGAGCAGCGGTTATCTGGCACAGCAGCTCATCAGCCGACTGGGCCGCGATCCCGAATGTGAATTCATCATGGGCCTCGACATCCGCCGGCGTGAGCTGGAAGTGGCCTGTGAGGCTGAGTTCTTCAAGTTTGATTTGACACTGCCCTGGGAAATCCTGCTGGAATTTCTGTTGAAACGGAAGATCAATGCCGGGTTGCACCTCGCCTGGCAATTCAATCCCATCCATGATCGCAGGCGGCACCGGGAGGTGGACATTCAGGGCTCGCTCAACTTCTTCCGCGCGGCCGAGGCGGCGGGCTTGAGGCGCCTTGTCTACACCAGCAGTACCACCGCTTATGTGAGCCCCGGTAACCCGAGCGAGCCGCCCTGGCTGAGGGAGGATACGCCTCCGACGGGTACGCCGCGCTATCTCTATTCGGCGCACAAGGGCGAGGTTGACCGCTACACCCAGAGTTTCATGGAAACGCACCCCGGCATACAGACGATTATTCTCCGGCCCGCAATTGTCCTGGGCCCGCACACGCAGAACATTGTCTCGACGATGATGGAATGGCCCTGGCGCTCGTTCCCGTGGATGTTCCAGGTGCGCGGCGCCGATCCGCCGATGCAGTTTATCTCCGAGGGCGACATTGGCGAGATTCTCTACCGCGCGGTGAAATCCGAGGCGCGAGGCATCTTCAACTGCGCCGGCGACGGAGTGTTGACCTACAGCGAGGTCGTCAAGGCCGGAGGGAAACACCCGCTGGCATTGCCGGCGTGGTGGATTTATCCATCGACCGACGTGCTTTGGAAATTGCGGCTGGCCCCGTTCCCTGGCGGAATCCTCGATATGATCCGTTATCCTTGGGTGGCGGATAACACCCGGCTCAGAACGGTCTTCGGTTATACCCCCTGCCACACCTCGCGTGAAGCATTGGAATCATTCCTTGCAGCGCGCAACGCGGCGCGGCGTTGATGGCGCGAACAACTCAAAACTTCAAGTGCTGCGCGCCGCCGTGCAGCGGCGCCTTCTTCCCGTCCCAGTAAAACCATCCGGAGACCTTTTCCGGCAAAGACACGTCGGCGGCCAAGGCATCGCCTTCACGAACGTAGGCAACGGTGATGATCCCTTGCGGGTGGGGAAGCGTGGCCTTCAAATGCCGGAGCGAGCCGAGGTGCGGCCGAATCGCGACTTGGGCGAAGGCGGGCGCGGCCGGTTGGATCCCCGCAACGGTGGCCAGCAAATCGAAATTGGGATGCGCGCTCCAAGCATGGCAGTCGGAGCGCGTGGGCTCGGGAGTTTCCGCCCAAGTGGTTAGCCCCAGCGCCAGCATGGCGCGCCAGGGCCCGAGTTGTGCAAGGTACTGGTCGCCCAGTCCGGCCTTCTTCATGGCGCGAAACAGGTAGAAGCGGAAATAGTACGAGCACTGGGTGAGCGAACGGTCGGAGAGAACGGTCTTCATTACGGCGGCTTGCTGCGCCGGCGGAATCGCGTCCTCGAGCACCGCCAGGATGCTGGCATGCTGGCTGAAGTGTTTCTTCGCCGGCGTGTCGGCGAGGAGGTTTCGCGACGGGTCCCAGCAATGCGTGTAAACCGCAGCGGCGATTTTCGCCGCCAGGGCGCGGTCGTGTGCGGCGTGCTCCTTGCTGCCGAAGGCCAATTCGAGATCGGCGGCGTCGCGCAGGGCCGCGGCGAATTGCAAGCTCAAAATCGCTGACTGGCCGTCCGGTTCCTGCGGCGGCACGCCGTCGGCGAAGTCGTTGGTCCAATCCACGAAATCCCACCAGGAAAGGCGTCCCAGCAGCCCCGAAGGATTCAGGCGCGCTTCGAACCACCCCAGCGCGCCGCGCGCGCCGGGCAAGTACCCGCGCAAGAAATTTTGCTCGCCGCGGTACCACCACAGGTCGTGCATCATGCCGATCCAGAACAGGGAGAACGGCGGAATGTATTGCGGCAGCCACGATGGGTAGCGGCTCTGGGTCAAGCCTTCCGGCGTGCGAGATTCGTCGAGTGATTCGACAGCGTTCTTCACCAGTCGGTCGTCGCCGGTCATGTAGAGCGAGATGAGCGCCTGGATGCGGGTGTCGCCGCCGTATTGAAGCTGCTCGTAGTATGGGCAGTCCATGTAGGTCTCGTGCGCGCACAGGCGCGCGGTCCGCCAGCCGACTTCCCAAATTTTTGCGAGTTCGGGGTCGTCGCTCTCGAAGCGGGCGCGCATCTCAAGCGGGTAGGCGGTGAATTCTCCCCGCAGGTCTTCGAGCACCAGGGGGTCGGAGTGAGTTTCCACATCGATTTCGAGAAAGCGATAGGTTCGCCACCAGAGGGGTCGGAACAGCCGATGCTCGCCGCCGTCGGGAAGGAAGCGGTCCTGGTAGCCAATCATCTTCTTGCCCGCCGCCTCATTGCGATTGCCCTTTTCGTGGTCCTTGAAAAGCGCCTCGGCATAGGTCAGAGTTATTTCGCTGCCGCGCCCTCTGCTGACAAGGAGCTCCGGATAAGCCGTGGTCAGGTAGGTCTGGTCAAGCAAGATGGAAGCGCGAGTGTCAGAAGGGATTGTCAATGGCGTCCGGCCTTCCAGGAAGCTCTGAGCGACCTCGGCACCTGGGGTCCGTACCACGCGGACCAGCCGCAGCGGGCTCGCTTCCATCAAGGGAATGTTGCGCGGCACGAGCATCCAGCGCGAGGGGCTGTCCTGAATCGCCCGCGGGCCTCCGACGCTGAGGGGTTCGGCGGGCTTCCAGGCGGAGTCGTCAAAGTCCGGTTTCTCCCATCCCCAGGGATATTGTGCTCCATCGACTTCTTCGCCCGGGCCGACCACGGAATAATCGGAGATTTTCTTCCGGTCGAGTGGGATCATCTTGTGGGCCGTGCTGGGGAGGGTCTTCCAGCTTTCGCCGGTATTGACGATTTGTTCGGCGCCGCTATCGCCCTGAAGAATGAACCCGGTCTCGTTGGTCATCTGGGCCATGGGCGCAAGCTCGGCAAAATTCCAGACCACCGCGGCGAGCAGGTTCTTGCCGGTTCGGAGTTCGCGCGCAATGTCGAGTGTTTCAAAGCGCCAATGGTCGAGATCCCCCCGCGCCGGACCCGCTGCCACGCGAGTGCCATTTACAAAGAGTTCATAGCGGTTGTCGGCGCTTACGTGGATCACGAAGCGAGAGGGAACCGTGTCCAGAACGAAGGTCTTGCGAAAATAGTACACCCCGAATTCCCGACGCGGCGCCTCGGGAGTCCTGATCCATTGCGCCTTCCAGCGCTCGTGAAGCAGGTCAGGATTGATGCCTTGCGATCTGGAGATGGAAGCCGGCAGTAATGCCAAGCAGGTAAGCAGAAAAAGCATGTGCAGCAGATGGATGCGGCGCATTTGGGTTCCTCGGCGAGGCGGTCCAGTCAATGCATGAACGACGAGCAATGTCGCAGCGAGTTTCTACCACGGTCAGCGCGGGACGGCAAGCTGGAATGTGAAGGCCGCGCGAAGATTTGGCGTGCCGAGCACCAATCTTGGCATCGCCACTCCGCCTGACTCTAACAAATTTGTCGCGCACTTCTCGTCACTCCGGGATGGAGATGCCCTGGCGTTTCATTTCCTCGATATTCAACCCGCCGGAGCGCGCCTCCCACCAGTCGAGTGTTTTCTCTGCCGCCACGAAACCCGTGGGGCGATAGACCTTGAGAGTGAGACGCAGCGATTTCGAGGCAGAGGCAGGCCAGGTCGAGACGATCAATTGCGGCGGGCCAATTTCCTGAAGACTAACGGCGCCGCCGGCGAGCCGGGTGTTATCGTTGTCGCGCACTTCCCACCCCAGGCGATAATCGCGGAGCGTGTAAGAGGGAATCTCATCAGGTCCACGCCGGGAAATGCTGGCGCGAAAGCCCACGGGGCGGCGCTGAGCGTCATACTGCCATTCCGCGCACAGGTGTGCAGGGCTGTTCAATTCCTGCCAAACCTTGTAGGAGGGACGCCGCTGGCGATTCTCGTCCACCACGCCGTGGTCCACGTAACCTTCCGTGTATCCCGGCCAGAGATTGCGATGCGACTTGTAATCCTGGTAGCACCACATCAGCGCGCCTGCAATCCAATCCTCTTTTCCGAACTGCGCCATCTGCTCGCGAAAGATACTCGCGCGCAGCTTATCGGCGTCCCGCGAGGTTGGAGCAAACAGACCCGCCACACCGAATTCCGAAACAATGACCATTTTGTTCGGGTAATTGCGATTGATCTTCTCCATGATGCTCGGCAGAAGCTCTGCGGGGCCGTGCCACGAACCAAAGTACTGATTCCACATAATGAAGTCCGCGATACTCGCCGCGTCGTCAGCCGGATTCTCGACGAAGGCGATGCGATCGTCGGCGTAGCTGACGTATCGCTCGGGGTCGAGATGCTTGATGAAATCGTACATGGTCCTGAAATACGCCCGCCCGCCCGGCGTGTCGGTGGCGCTTTCGTTACACGTGCTCCATGCGAAAATGCTGGGGTGGTTGTAATCCTGCTCGATCATCTCGCGCATCATCTGCTTCGCCAGCGCAATAACCATCGGGTCCGTCATCTGCTTTTCGCTGAACTGCCACATGGGAATTTCCGGGATCAGCAGAATGCCGTTACGGTCGCAATAGTCGAGGATGGCAGGATGCTGCGGGTAATGCACAGGGCGGGTGAGCGTCATCTGCAAATTCTTCATGTCGTCGTAATCGTGCTTGATGGTCCCGACGCTCTCGGCCAAGCCCTCCCACGGCGAATCTTCGTGGCGCGCCATGCCGCTCAGACGAACCGGTTCGCCGTTCAGAAAGAGCTTGCGGTCGCGAATCTCCACGGTGCGAACGCCGAAGTTGTCGGTGAGCGAGTCGAGCGGGTTTCCGCGCGCGTCGAACAGGTCGACTTCCAGCCGGTAGACGTTCGGATGGTCGAGGTCCCAAAGCGTGGCCCGCTCAATCCGGAAAGTCAGGGCAGTCACCTGCGAACCCGGTGCGAGCGTCAAGGTTTTATCGGCCATGGCAACCGCCGCGCCGCCATTTGGCGGCCACGCCTTCACCAGTAGCTTGGTGGCAAGTGGCTTCGTGCTGTGGTTCTCGAGGAAAACCGTGTCGCTCACCTCGGCCGCGGCGCCTGCGACTTTCGTGCGGATTTCCTGCCGGCGAATCATTGCGGCGTCGCCCACGCTCAGCCAGACGTCGCGCACGATGCCGCCGTAATGCCACCAGTCGTACCAAATGTTCTCCGAGGCGTGCAGCTTCATCGCCCAGCCGGGAATCGACTGGGTGGTCGGCTGGTTGTTGATCTCCACGGCGAGAAAGTTGACCGGCTGAAGGTGGGGCGTGATATCAAAGAAGTACGCGGTGTGTCCGCCCTCGTGGACGCCCAGGGCGACCCCGTTCAGCCAGACCCGCGAGCGGTAGAAGGTCGCACCGAAATGCAGCTCGATATGCTGGCCGCGAAACGATGCGGGCGTGGGAAAAGACTTGAAGTACCAGGCCGTGCCCTCGAAGTCGTCGTGTTTGCCAATGTTCCAGGTGTGCGGGACGCGCACGGTCTCGGTTCCAGCCGGCAACTGCTTTGTCCAGCTTTGCTGTTCGCCCTGCTTCTCGGGGTCGAGGCGAAATTGCCATTCCCCGTTGAGGTCAATCGGCGTGGAGCCGCTCGCCAACGGCATTCCGAATGGAGGAAAGCAGCACGCAATCAACGCGACCAGAGCAATCTTGGCAGCATGAAAAGGAAACCGCATGAGTCACCTCGTAATTGCCGGATGGCACGCTACCGCAAGCACCGGGATTTTAGACGAGCCCGGCATGATAGGGAAGAACGATTCCGGGGCCGGTGAAGTCATTGCCCGCACGCCGCCGCGCTCAAGGAAAACTGATAATATAGAGTGCGACACAGGAGGAACAGATGGCGAAGATCACCCGACGTGATTACATCAAAGGAACGCTGGCAAGCGCAGCCGGGGCAGGGGCGGTTGGAACGGGGCGCCGGGTTCAAGCCGCCTCGAAAGGGCGAAGGAGCGTGGCCACCCCTCGCGGCACCATCCAATTGGCTGAGTTGTTTACGCCGGGGGAGGACAGCAAGCTCAAACTCGCCCGCCAGGTGGGCGTCACCCATGCCATCGTCATGGTGAATCGCGTTTTGACCCAGACGACGCGCGACCGTTATCTCGAGGCCTTGAAGCAAATCAAGTCTGACTTTGAAGCGGCGGGCATGACGATCGCGGGAATTGAGAGCGATCCCGTTTCGACGGAGAAAACCAAATTGGGATTGCCCGGCCGCGACGAGGAAATTGAGAACTACCTTGCCGTCCTCAAGGCACTGAGCGAGCTTGGGATTCCGATGGTCTGTTACAACTTCATGCCGGGTCTCGGCTGGTATCGCACGCGATTTGATGTCGCAGAGCGTGGCGGCGCGCTGGTAAGTGAATTTGACAACCAAGCCGCCGTCCAACAGGGTCTTACTGAGTGGGGCGAGGTGAGCGAGGAGAAGATCTGGGCGAACCTTGAGTACTTCCTGAAGGCGGTTATTCCCGTGGCGGAGAAGCTGGGGATCAAGATGGCGCTCCATCCGGACGACCCGCCGCTCTCGCCCCTGCGTGGCACCGCGCGCATTGCCACGAGTGCCCGCAATTTCCGCCGGGTGCTGAGTATTGTTCCCAGCCCGATGAACGGCATTACCTTTTGTCAGGCCAACTTCAAATTGATGGGCGAGGATATCGCCGCGCTGGCCCGCGAGTGGTGCGCCGAAAAGAAAATCTTCTTCGTGCACTTCCGCGACGTCGAGGGAACGCGCGAGCGCTTTCGCGAGACCTTTCACGACAACGGCCCCACCGACATGGTCCAGATGCTTCGCATCTACGCGGAGTCGGGCTTCGATGGGCCCATGCGGCCGGACCACGCGCCGACCATGGAGGGCGAATCCAACGACAATCCCGGTTACGCGATGGTAGGAAAAATATTTGCCTTTGGCTATATGAAGGGTATTATGAGGGCCAGTGGAATTACGTACGTATGAACCGCCTTTCTGCCTGCCTGAAGCGCATCCTGGTCGCAGCGATATTGATGTTCGCGGTTGTGTACGTTGGGGATTACATTCTGTTCCGGTACCGGGTGGCGAAGAGCCGCGAGCCCTACGGCGTGGTGCGCATCCGGCGCTACTACGCCGTCACAACGAAGAACGGCAAGCCCGAGTATTACTTCGACCCACCCACCGACCAGACCTGCGTCCGGTCGCTATTTGGCCACTTTGGATACCCGCCGTGCTGGTACTTGATGCGGCATACGACGCAGGAAGTGAAGATGTGAAGGGTGAGTAATGTTGGTGAAATGGCGTCAGCCTTCCGTGGTCCATTGTCCCTTTTTAGTTCAATATCCCAGTTGGTCCGTGACTGCGGACAACTGACAACGGACCGGGGACTTCAGTCGTTACCTCCCGTGCGTCAGCTCCTGCACCGTCGGCAGGGTCGAGGCATTCCAGCCACCGCCTAAGGCCTCTATGAGCAGAACGCTTGCCGTCATGCGCCGCGTGAGGATATTCACCGCCGCGACCTGGTCCTGGAGCGCAACGGTTTGCGCGGTAATCACCTGAAGGTAGCTCGCCACGCCCGCTTTGTATTGGTAGGTGGAGACATCGAGCGAGCGCTGTGCGGCCTGGACGGCGTCGTCTTCGGCACGCGCTTCGTCAGCCAGCACCTTGAGCGCTGCAAGGTTATCTTCAACCTGCTGAAAACCCGTGAGCACGGTCTGCCGGTAGTTGGCAACCGCGGCGTCGAACGCCGCGCGTGCGAGATCCGACTGGGCGCGACGGCGTCCCGCGTCGAAGATCGTTTCCGCCACCTGCGGGCCGACTGACCAGAGTCGGCTCGGCCAAGTGAACCAATCCGTAAAACTCCCGCTCTGAAGCCCGGCGGTTCCTGTCAGCAGGAGGGTCGGGAAAAAAGCGGCTTTGGTGATGCCCATTTGCTCGTTGGCGATGGCCATCTGACGTTCTGTGGCGGCAATATCGGGACGCCGTTCCAGCAGGTCGGAGGGAACTCCGACGGGCACAGTTGGCGGCAATGCTTTGATCGGCGCAGGCGGGATGGTGACCTCCGCCGGGGGTTTGCCCATCAGGATGGCGATGGCGTGTTCAAACTGCGCACGCGCCACGCCCAGGTCGATCAACTGGGCCTGCGCCGTCTTCAACTGAGTTTCCGCCTGGGCGACATCTGCGCCGGAGGCAACGCCACTCGCGAACCGGTCCTTGGTTAATTGCAGATACTGTGCATAGGACCTGACGGTATTCTCGAGCAACGCCTGCTCACCGTCCACACCGCGAAGTTCAAAGTAGTCCTGCGCCAGCGCGGCGTGGAAAGTCAGTCGCGCACCTTCCAGTTGTGCGGCTGAGACCTGTGCGGACTCCGCGCTTCCTCGCACGCTGCGTCGGATGTTTCCCCAGACGTCCGCCTGGTAGGAGAGGTCCACGGGCAAGTCGTAGATATTGCGCTGGCCGGAGGTCAGATTGCCGGCACGGACGTTGAACAAAGTCTCGGAGGTCCGTGAATTCGTATACGACGGCGCAGTGCCAATCGAAGGGAAAAGGCTCGAGCGCGCGACGCGCACCGCATCGCGCGCGGCGCGGAACTGCGCTTCCGCTGCGAGAACGTTCTGGTTTGAAATGTTGACTTGCTCTTCCAGGGCGTTCAGTTGCGGCTCGTTGAAGATCTCCCACCACTTCCCGCGCGCCGCGCTGTCGTTGGGCTGAGCCTGTTTCCAATTGCTCGCCTGTGCCGCGTCGGGAGGCGGCAGTTCTTTATAGGCGCCAGGGACCGAGGCGCTGGGACGTTGATATTTCGGCCCGACCATGCAGGAGGTTGTGGGGAGAAACAACCCCAAAAGAACGAGGAAACGCCAATTTTCGAAAAACCGCGGAGCCAGCCTTCTTAGGCTTCTGCAACTTGTCAGGGTAGTGCTTTTCGCCGTCATGGCTCTCTTTCCTGTGCCTCAAATCTCCGAGGTGATGGGGGCGACCTCGCCAGGCTCGCGGCCCCGAATCCGGTCCCACCAATGCTGGAGGCGGTCAAAGTAGAGATAGACCACTGGGGTCGTGTAAAGCGTGAGCAGTTGGCTCACGACCAGCCCGCCGATGATGGCGATTCCCAGGGGACGGCGCATCTCCGATCCGGTGCCGGTGCCGAGCGCCAACGGCGTGGCGCCAAGCATCGCCGCCATGGTCGTCATCAGGATCGGCCGGAAGCGCAGCATGCACGCCTCGTAAATGGAATCGCGCGAATTCTTGCCTTCGTTCCGCTCGGCGGCCAGAGCGAAGTCGATCATCAGAATGCCGTTTTTCTTTACCAGTCCGATCAGCAGAATGATGCCGATAACGGCGATGACGGTTAAATCGGTGCGGGTGAGCATCAGCGCCAGCAGTGCCCCAACGCCCGCCGAGGGAAGCGTGGAAAGAACCGTGACGGGATGGACGTAGCTCTCGTAAAGGATACCGAGTACGAGGTAAACCGTCACCAGCGCTGCCGCGATCAGGAGAGGCTCGCTGCCGAGTGACTCCTGGTAGGCCTGTGCCGTCCCGGCGAATCCTGTATGGATGGTTGGCGGGAGGCCAACCTTGGTCGCCGCTGCATTAATGGCGTCCACCGCATCCCCGAGCGCGATACCCGGCTGCAGGTTGAAGGAGATGGTGACCGCGGGAAAGAGGCCCTGGTGGCTGACGGACAGCGGGGCGATCACCGGGGTGTAACTGGCGAAAGCGCTCAGGGGGACCGGTTCTCCGAGCGGCGAACGCACATAGATCTGGCGCAAGAACTCCGGGTTCTGCCAGTATTCCGGGGCGGCCTCCATGATGATGTGGTATTGATTCAGCGAAGTGTACATGGTCGACACTTGGCGCTGCCCGAAGGCGTCGTAGAGCGTGGCGTCAATCAGTTGCGGCGAGATGCCGAAACGTGCCGCCGTCCCGCGATCATACTGAACAAAGGCTTGGAGCCCGCGGTCCTGCTGGTCGCTGTTTACGTCCGCGATGATGGGGATGGTTCGCAACTGTTGGAGCATGCGGGGAGCAAAGTCAGTCAGATCCTTCAGGTTGTCGCCCCGCATGGTGTATTGATACTGGGAGGCGCCAAATCGCCCGCCGACGCGCACGTCTTGGGCTGCCTGCAAGTAGAGCGTGGCACCCGGCACCCGGGCGAGTTTCGGCCGCAGCCGCGCGATGACGAGGTCGGCAGTGATTTTTCTCTCGGCGGGTGGCTTGAGAGAGATGAACATCCGCGCGGAGTTTCCGCCGCCCGTGAATCCTTCGATGGTATCAACGGCCGGATCGGCGACGATGATCTTGCTCATCTGCACGAGAATCTTGTCCATGGCCTGGAACGAGGTGTCCTGGTCAGCTTGAATCGCGCCCATCATCCGTCCGTTATCTTGTTGCGGGAAGAATCCCTTGGGCACGTAAATGTAAAGATAAACGTTCAGCGCAATGGTGGCCAGCAAGACGGCCAGGGTAATCGCCGGAAAGCGGAGGACTCCAGACAGTGTTGTCCCATAGGCACGGATGACCGCGTTGAAAGCTCGCTCGCTTTTCCGGTACAGCCAGCCATGCGACTCATGTTTTCTCAACAGGTGAGCGCACATCATGGGAGTGGCGGTGAGCGAAACGACCATGGAAACGAGGACCGCGACGGCAAGCGTTACCGCGAACTCGCGGAACAGGCGGCCCACAATCCCTCCCATCAGCAGGAGAGGAATGAAGACCGCCACTAGGGAAATACTGATGGTCAGCACGGTGGAACCGATCTCCTTGGCTCCCGCCAATGCGGCCTGGAACGGAGGCATGCCCTTTTCGAGATAGCGCGAGATGTTCTCGATGACGACGATGGCGTCGTCAACCACAAAGCCCGTGCAAATACAGAGCGCCATCAACGATAGATTGTCGAGGCTGTATCCCAACAGGTACATCACGCCGAAGGTTCCGATCAGGGAGATGGGGACGGCGATGCTGGGGATGAAGGTCGTCCGCAGGTTTCTCAGAAAAAGGAAGACGACCAGGATCACCAGAATCACCGAAATGATGAGCGTATACTCGACGTTGGCCACGGACGCGCGGATGGTCAGGGTTTGGTCACTGGCCACCCGCATATCAATCGCTTGGGGAAGGGCCGCTTTAAGCTGGGGAAGCGCTGCACGAATGCCATCCACGGTATCGATGATGTTGGCGTTGGGTTGACGGAAGATGATGAGCAGAACGGAGGGCTTGCCGTTCGAATAGCCCGCGTTCCGAAGGTCTTCGGGGCCATCCACCGCTCGGCCGACATCGGAGATGCGCACGGCCGATCCGTTGCGGTAAGCCACCAGCAGCGGTTGGTAGTCAACGGCGTGGAAGAGCTGATCGTTGGCGCCCACTTCCCACATGCGGTGATTGTCGGAAAAATGTCCTTTCGGTGTGTTGGCATTGGCGCTGCTCAACACACCCCGGACCTGTTCCAGGCCAATGCCATACCTGTTCAGGGCGGTCGGATTCAGCTCGATCCGGACCGTCGGCAACGAGCCTCCGCCCACGATCACCTGGCCCACGCCGGGCACCTGCGCCAGCTTCTGCGCCAGAATCGATGAGGCGGCATCATACATACGGCTTTTGCTGAGCACATCCGAGGTGAGCGCGAGGATGAAGATCGGAGAATCGGCCGGATTCACTTTCCGGTACGTCGGGTTATTGGGAAGGTTGGACGGCAGGTAACCGCGGGCGGCATTAATCGCCGCCTGGACGTCGCGCGCGGCGGCGTCGATGTTGCGGTTCAAATCGAACTGCAGCGTGACGTTGGTGGACCCGAGGGAACTCGACGACGTCATCTCCGTGACCGACGCGATGCGGCTGAATTGGCGCTCCAGCGGAGTGGCTACCGTTGCCGCCATGGTCTCGGGGCTGGCGCCCGGCAAACCCGCCTGCACGGAGATCGTCGGGAAGTCCACCTGGGGCAGCGGCGATACCGGCAGGAGCCGGAAAGCGACCGCTCCGGCCAAGGCAATGGCGATCACCAGGAGCGTCGTGGCAATCGGCCTGCGGATGAAGGGTTCTGAGAAATTCATGGCTTACTCTGCCGGGACTGGCTCCGCGCCCGGAGTGGTCTCGCGCCCCCCGGAGAATCGTCTTGCCAGGCGATCAAACCAGAGATAGATGACCGGGGTGGTGTACAGCGTCAGCAACTGGCTCAGAAGCAGTCCGCCGACGATGGTGATGCCCAAAGGCCGACGCAACTCCGAACCGGTGCCGGTGCCGAGCGCCAGCGGGACGCCGCCCAGCAGCGCCGCCATGGTGGTCATCATGATCGGTCGAAAGCGCAGGAGGCAGGCTTGATAGATGGCATTGACCGGCGTCATGCCCTCCTTGCGCTCCGCGTCCAGTGCGAAATTAATCATCATGATGGCGTTCTTCTGCACGATCCCGATGAGCAGGACGATGCCGATCAACGCAATGACGCTGAAATCGTTACGGCAGACCGAGAGGGCCAGCAACGCCCCCACGCCCGCCGAAGGGAGCGTGGAGAGGATGGTGATCGGATGAATGTAGCTTTCATACAAGACGCCCAAGATGATGTAGACAGTAACGATCGCCGCCAGAATCAGCAGTAGCTCGTTCGCCAACGATGCCTGGAAGGCCTGGGCCATGCCCTGAAATGCCGCCTGAATACTCGGCGGCAGGCCGATCTCGTCCTTCACTTTGTTCACGCCTTTGACGGCGTCCCCCAGTGACGCGTTGGAAGCCAAATTGAAAGAGAGGGTAACCACCGGGAACTGACCTTGGTGGTTAACGGTAATCGGGGCGCTCATCTCCTCCACATGAGTGAAGGCGCTGAGCGGCACCTGGCCTCCGTTCGGAAAGGCCGAGGAAGAGGCGATCGAGCCCCCGCCGAAGGCGCTGTTCGAGGGGATGGTGGACGAACTTCCGGAGGAGGATGAGGAGGCTAGACTCGCCGTGGCGGCGGACAACGAGCTCGACGGCCCGAATAATTGGGTTCCCCCGGTCCCGCCCGCAACCAAGCCCGAGGAACTGCTGGAACTTGCAGCCCCAGTCCGGATGTACAGATGCCGTAAGTCCAAAGGATTTGTTTGGAAATCGGGCTTCACTTCCAGCACCACGTGGTATTGATTTAATTGCGTAAAGATGGTCGAGACTTGCCGCTGGCCGTAGGCGTCATAAAGCGTCTGGTCGATCGCCGAGGGTGTGATGCCGAGCCGGTAAGCCGTTTCGCGATCGAACACCACTTTGGTCCGAAGACCGCCCACCTGTTGATCGCTGGCCACATCGCGCAGTTCCGGCTCCTTCTGCAGTCTGGCGAGCATTCGGGGCGCGAAGGCATTCAACTCGTCCGCGTTCGGATCCTCGAGCGTGTACTGGAACTGCGTACGGCTCACCCGGTCCTCCACCGTAATATCCTGGACCGACTGCATGAACAGAGTGATACCCGGCACCTTGGCCAGTTCCGGCTGCAAGCGGCGAATGACGTCGCTGGCGCTGGTCTTTCGCTCGTCGAGCGGTTTCAGGTTGATGAGGATGCGCCCACTATTCAGGGTAGTGTTGGTCCCATCAATTCCAATAAATGATGAAAGACTCTGGACAGCGGGGTCTTTCAAGATGACTTTCGCCAACGCTTGCTGCTCACTGGCCATTTCCTGGAAGGACACCGTCTGGGCTGATTCGGAGACGCCCTGGATAACGCCCGTGTCCTGAATCGGGAAGAACCCTTTCGGAATGACGATGTAGAGCAGCACGGTCAGGCCGAGAGTGCCGATAGCGGCCAGCAGGGTTTCGAGCTGACGGCGGAGCACCCACTGGAGGGTCCTGTCATAAAGGGCGAGCACCGAATTCCATGCGTGTTCCGACGCGCGAAAGAACCGGGATTGCTTTTCCTCGGGTTGCTGCTTCAACAACTTGGAGCACATCATCGGCGTCAGAGTCAGCGAAACGACGGCAGAGACCAGGATGGTGACAGCCAAGGTGACGGCGAATTCACGGAAGAGGCGGCCGACAATATCCCCCATGAACAGCAAAGGGATGAGACCGGCAATCAGCGAGACGGTTAGTGAGACGATCGTGAAGCCAATTTGGGCGGACCCTTTAAGCGCCGCTTGCAGCGCCGGCTCGCCTTCTTCAATGTAACGGGTAATGTTCTCGATCATTACGATCGCGTCGTCCACGACGAACCCAGTTGAAATGGTCAAGGCCATCAACGTCAAGTTGTTCAGGCTGTACCCCAATAGATACATCACCCCGAAGGTGCCGACGAGGGAGAGCGGAACGGCGACACTGGGAATGATGGTGGCGGAGACATTGCGAAGGAACAGGAAGATGACCATCACCACAAGCGCAACCGTCAGCATCAACGAGAATTGCACGTCGTGCACAGATGCCCGAATGGTATTGGTTCGGTCTGTCAAGATGCTGACGTGAACTGAGGAGGGCAGTGAGGTGGTGAGCTGCGGCAGCAGCGTCTTGATGCGGTCGACCACGGTGATGATGTTCGCGCCCGGCTGCCGCTTAATGTTGACGATGACGGCGGGAACGTCGTTCATCCAGGCGGCCTGGCGGACGTTTTCAGCGTCGTCGGAGACGGTGGCCACATCGGTCAATTTAACGGAGGAGCCGTTCCGGTACGCGATGATGAGCGGAGCATAGTCGCTGCTCGAGAGCAACTGGTCGTTGGCACCGATCTGGTACGCCTGGTGCGGGCCATCGAAGTTGCCTTTCGCCTGGTTGACGTTGGCGGCGACGAGGGCGCTGCGCAGGTCCTCCATATTCAGGCCATAAAATGCCAACGACGTGGGATTGGCTCGAATCCGGACGGCGGGTTTCTGGCCACCGCTGATGCTGACCAGGCCCACGCCGGGCAATTGCGAGATCTTGGGTGCCAACCGCGTGTCGGCGAGGTCCTCGACCTTGGAGAGCGGAAGTTCCTCCGAAGTAAGCGCCAGCGTCAGGATCGGGGTATCGGCCGGGTTGCTTTTGCTATAGATTGGCGGGCTCGGAAGGTCCGGGGGAAGGTAGGTTCCGGAAGCATTGATCGACTGCTGGACTTCCTGTTCGGCAACGTCGACATTAAGACTGAGGTTGAACTGGAGGGTGATGACCGAACAACCGTCGGAACTGGTGGAGGTCATCTGCTGGAGCCCGGGGACTTGGCCGAACTGACGCTCCAGGGGCGCGGTAACAGAAGAAGCCATGACGTCGGGGCTGGCGCCGGGGTAGAACGTCACGACTTGAATGGTGGGGTAGTCCACCTCCGGCAAGGCCGAGACGGGCAGTTTCAGGTAGGCCACTCCGCCGGCCAGGAGGATCCCCAGCATGAGCAGCGAAGTGGCGATGGGTCGAAGAATAAACGTCCGCGAGGGGCTCATCTAGCGGGAATTCGCCTCCTCGTAAAGATGGACGCTGACCTTGCTCCCCTCCTGGAGCTTGTCCACACCGGTCATAACCGCAACATCGCCCGGGGACAGGCCGGAAGTGACTTCCGTCTCGCTGCCTTCCGTCGTGCCTACGGTAACCGCCCGCACGGTCACGGTGGAATCGGGCTTCACCAGGTAGAGATAGGTCATCTGTGGATTGCGCTGAATGACCGCGCTGGGGACCAGCGTGACGCCGTGTTCTTCTTCCACGAGCAATCGCGCGTTCACGAACTGATTGGGAAACAGACCGTTGTCGGAATTGTCGAAGGTGGCCCGCAGCCTGAGTGTGCCGGTGGTTTGATCGATCTGATTATCGAGGGTGGTGAGCCAGCCTTGCGCAAGCTTTGCCTTCATTTCGCGGTCATAGGCATCCACTCTCAAACGCTGGCCGGCGCGCATCTTTTGAAGCACCGTGGGGACCTGGTCCTCCGCAATCGTGAAGATGACGCTGATGGGCTGCATTTGGGTGATAACCAGTAACCCGTTCTGGTCGGTCGCATGGACGATATTCCCGGGATCCACAAGCCGCAGGCCCACGCGACCCGTAATCGGCGCAGTAATATGACAGTAGACGAGGTCCAGCTTGGCGCTGGCAATCGCCGCCTGGTCGGTTTTGATGGAACCCTCCAACTGTTCGACCGTCGCTTTCTGAGTTGCCAGTTGCTGTTCGGGAATCGCGTCGTGCGTCACCAGCGTTTGGTAGCGCGCAAGGTCAATCCGCGCATTGTCCAGAGCGGCTTGATCCCTGGCCAACTGACCTTCCGCCTGCATCAACTGCACCTCAAACGGCCGCGGATCGATTTCCACCAGCAGATCGCCCTCGTGAACGTAATCGCCCTCTTTGTAGTGGACCTTCATCAATTGCCCGTCCACGCGGCTTCTGACGGTCACCGTATAGATGGGAGTGACTGCGCCAAGACCTGTAAAGTAGACGCCGATATCGCCTTTTCGCGCTTTCGCCGCGACCACAGGGATGGTCATCGCGCCACGCGCAAACCTGCTCGCCACTTGCGACGAGGCCGTTCCTGATGCAGGTCCCGCGCGTTTTGACATGAAGAAGTAAACGCCGGCCGCCAGCAGTGCGAGCACCAGTAGCCAGAGCCAGCGTTTCCGTGAGGCCCTCTGGGGTGGTTCTACCTTAATCGGGGGACGTTCAGGTCTCTCGCCTATTTCCGGGGGATATGGTTCCTTCATAATCCTGTGCCGTCCTGAGCGTTTAGTTCGCGTTCGCCTCTAAGGCCTGAAATACCCTTTAACAGGGCGAGCCACGCGCAACGAGCAAAAGCGCGGGCTCTCCCGACTGGTTGAGGAGCCCGACTGCCACTGCCGGCCACTGCATCGCTCGTCCAGCTTTGTGGGGAGATGGAGGAAGCACCTTGGGTGGTCGGCCAGTTTGAGCGTGCCTTTTGCCCTGATGCAATCTTGCCACTAGAGGATCTGCTTACCAATCCAGATTGCCAGCAAAATGACACCGATGACGAGCAAGGTGACGGCCAAGTCGTCTTTGCTCAGGTGCCAATCTTTATTCTGCCAAGCCCGCATAGCACCGGTCCCATCTCCGAAGGGAAGGGGATTCACCCCGTCCTCCTATTCGGCCCCGCCAAAACGTACAGCTACCATTGTGAGGGACGTTCTCAGTGAGTTGCGGGTTACAAGCAACCTCCTCCCAAGTGAGATGCTCAAAGCTCTTGAAAGTATTCGCCTCACGCGTGCCTGATTTCGCGGGGCAGGGAAGGGTGCCGTCGACCGTCCGCAGACCTGCAGCCCCACACATGAGACCTTGTGCTGTTTGAGCCAATCTGAACCTGATCTTGTCTCCAAACCGGGGCCCCGACGGTTTGTCGCCGGCTGCACGGCTATTCTCCAGAACATTCGAGCCCTCTCCCATGCTTCTAGGGCAACTCCAGCCCCTGCTTCATCATCTCCAAATTCTTGTGCCCAAAGAATCTGACACGTCAGGAGGATGGCCTCAGATGACTCCGAACGCGCTGAAACCTGTTCTAGGCGTCGCCATTTTGATCGTGCTTCTTGCGTTGATCTCGCTGCCTCTGCGGGCCCAGACCCTCGGCGGCTCACTGTCTGGCATTGTCACAGACGCTTCAGGAGCAATCGTCCCGAACGCCAAGGTCATTATCAAAAGTGTCGCCACAGGCCAGCCAACGGAGAGCAAGACCAATCTTGCCGGGTTTTACAGTGTGGCAAATCTCTCGCCCGGGGAGTATGAAGTTTCGGTTTCGGCAGAGGGCCGTGGGGCCAAAGTCGCCAAGGTGACGCTCACGGCGGGTGCGAAGCAAACGCTGGATCTGGCTTTGGTTGCTCCCTCCAGCAACGCCGGAGGACCTTCGCTGAGTGACCTGGGCTTCTCCCCTGCCCAAACCCAGGGAAATCCGCAGCAGCAAGCGCTGCTCGACAGACGCTCGCACATGCTCAAGGTCCATCAACGGCTCGGCTTGATCACCACAGGTCCCTTGGCCGCCACGATCATCACATCCTTAAACGCCAAAGGGAGGCGCGGCACGCCGGGCAACCCCACCGGCCGCAATGTCCACACAGCCCTGGGAGCAGTGACTGCGGGCATGTATTTCACCACCGCTTATTTTGCGATCCGCGCGCCCAAGGTGGCGGGGACCAAAACTCACGGCCCCATTCGCGTGCACAAGGCTCTGGCCTGGGTTCATGGGACGGGGATGGTTCTCACTCCCATCCTGGGAGCGATCGCTTACTCTCAGCTCAGCAACGGCCAGAGGGTCCATGGGATCGCCAAGGCGCACTCGGCGGTCGCTGTCGTAACGGGGGCCGCATATGGCGCGGCCCTTCTTTCTGTTTCGGTCAAATTCTAAGGCGGTATTATGAACAAGCGAATCCTGCTCGCCCTATTACTCCTGCTCCCTGTAAGGCTTGCAGGAGCGGATAGCCAGTGGATTCTTCAGCAGTCCACCCTCTCGTATCACGTTTCCCACCCGCTCCACCAGATGGATGGGGTAAGCCACGCGGCGCGAGGCAAGGGTGTATGCCACGACGGCCAATGCGATTTCCTGATCGCAGTTCCTGTGAAATCGTTTGAATCGGGAGATAGCAACAGGGACCTCCACATGCTTCAGGTGACACGCGGCGCGGAATTCCCGATGGTGATCGTGCGGACGCGAGTGCCCGAGGGAGCATCGACGTCGGCAATGATCCGTGCCGACCTGGAGATCCAGTTTGCCGGCCAGACCGCGCACTTCAAGCAGGTCGCATTCCAATTGGTCACGCAGGGAGACACAACTCGGTTATCAGGAACGATTCCGGCAACGCTGGCCGACTTCAAGATTGACCCACCGTCGCTGTTGACCATCCCCATCAAAAACGACATTCCGGTTCGCGTGGATATGACCTGGCAGAAGGAAAAATAGAACCGCGGGGAGGAGCACGGTCCAGGCCCTCACCCTGGCATCCCTCGGCGAAAGCTGGCCAGGGCTCTGGAAGTGTCCCCCGGAGCCCCCGCGGGCGTTTCGCGCGACCTGCACCCTACCGCCGCGCAGGCAACCTGGCGCCAGACTCTTCCAACCCCCTACGTCACCGCAAGATCGAGCGTGGTGTTCCGCACGACAGTCGTATTCGACGTGAGAGTTCCGGTTATCGTAATAATGTAATTCCCGGTGGGCGTTCCGGAAGTGGCCGTGGTGCTGGCCGGGCGACAGCCAGCCAACATCGCCAGAAGGGTCAGGGCAAGGCCGCAGCTTACGGCCCTCGACCAGAGGGACGGGAGTCTTCTTACTGCGGCAGGCCGGTTGTTGAGATAAGTCCGCAAGCGCAGCATGCCCCACAGAACTCCCATGAACGCGAGCAACAGCCATGCGGGTGGGGGGCCTCCGCCTGGAGGTAGCCTTCGCCCCAGCATCGAGGCAGTGTTTTTTACGGTGCTGATGTTCAAAGTCACGGAGGCGACCCCTCCATTGGGAGTTACATTGCTGGAGGAGAAGGAACAGGTCGCGTCAATGGGGAGGTTGGGGCAGGCGAGTTGGACCTGCTGATTGAAGCCGTTTGACGGCGTCACGATCACACTATAGGTGGCCACTTGCCCGCTGGTGATCGTCTGTATCTGGGGAGTAACCGAAAGAGCGTAGTCCGAGAACAGAACGGTCAGAGATAGCGTCGCCGTCTGCGAGCCACTGGTCCCGCTGACTGTAAAGTTAAACGGGTTGGGAGTCGATGCCGTGAGGCTGCTCAAAGTGAGTGTGCTGGACTGTCCGGCGAAGATGGTTGCGGGGCTGAAAGTGCACGTTGCCCCGGACGAGCAGGCGAGCGTAATGTTGCCCGTGAAATTGCTGGCCGTGGATGCCGCGACCGGGATGGTGGCGGTCGTACTTCCGATAATCACCGTCGTTTTGGGACTGGTCGAGCTCAGTGAGAAGTTCGGCAGGCCGGTTCCGGAAAGCGGCACTACCTGCGGGCTCCCAACAGCATTGTCGCTGATACTAAGGTTTCCGTTCCGTCCGCCGGTCGCGGTGGGATTAAAGACAATGCTCACGGAACAGCTTTCGCCTACGTTGAGGAGGCCGGTGGTGCAGGTATTCGTCTCGCTATAATCCCCGGTGGCGCCAATGTTAGTGATACTGAGCGTCGAGGTGCCCGTGTTGGTGATGGTCACCGTCTGGGCGCCTGTTCCGCTCAAGTTGATGGTATGAGGGTTGCCCGAGGCATTGTCGGTAACCGTGAGCGTCGCCGTTTCCGAGCCCTGCGCCGAGGGAGTGAAGGTGACATTGATGGTGCAGGTCCCGCCCCCGGCAGGCACCGTTCCGATGCAGTTGTCCGTTTCTACGAAGTCGGTACTTGAGGATGTGATTTCCGTGATGCTCAGCGGCTGGGTTCCAACGTCCGCGACCGTAATGGCCTGAGCAGCACTTCGAACACTCACGGTCTGATTCCCGAAGTCCACTTTCTGGGGCATGATGGCGAGGCCCGGAGCGCTCGCCGGGCTTATCTCCGCCACGAAGGCGTTGCCGGCTATACCGTTCAGCGTTCCCTGATAAGTCGGCGCCGTGGCTGGGAAGTTGGTCGAGGATGTGCTTCCAGTCACTAAAGCATCACCGCCGGAAGCCAGGGCGATTCCCTGGCCGAAGTCATCGCGACTGCCGCCGAGGTAGGTAGAGAAAAGGAGCCCGCTTCCCGTCGGGCTCAATTCGGAGATGAAAGCGTCGGCGCACACCCCAGAAGCGCAGGAGCCGCCGCCCGTGAGCCCCAGAACTCCCTGCACGGGGTTCGCCGTGGGGAAGTCCCCAGACCTTGTGGTACCCATGATATATGCGTCACCCGAGGAGTCCACAGCGATTCCATTCCCCTGGTCCAACCCGCTCCCGCCCAGCAACGTGGAGTAGAGGAAGGCCGAGCCCGCCGGGTTGTATTTGGTAACAAAGGCGTCCGATTGGCCATGGTTGGCGATCTGGAGCGTGTTGGAGGTCGTCGGGAAGTCCGTTGAGCTGCTCGAACCAGTGATGTAAATTCCGGTCGAATCCAGGGCGATGCCGAATCCCCTGTCATCGCCCGTTCCGCCCTGGAAGGTCGAGAAAGTCAAAGCTGACCCGGCAGCATTTAATTCCGCCACAAAGGCATCGGGCGGCCCTGCATTCGTGCCCTGCAAGGGGTTTAGAGTCGGGAAATCCAGCGAGAATGTGTAGCCGGTGAGGAAGGCGTTGCCGGAGGAGTCAACCTTGATCGCCTGTCCTACATCCGCCTGTGAACCGCCGAGATAGGTGGAGTAGACGAGCGCTGTGCCGCCGAAATTCACCTTGGCCACGAATACGTCCGAAGACCCGGCGTTTGTCGTCTGCATAGGGCTGACTGTCGGAAAGTCGATCGACTGAGTGGAGCCCGTAACATAGGCATTCCCGGTCGTGTCCACGGCGATGCCCTGGCCGGAGTCAAGGCCGCTGCCGCCAAGGTATGAGGAGTAGACCAGAGTATTGCCATCGCCGTGCAGTTCGGTAACAAAAGCGTCGGTATTTCCGCCGTAGACGGCTTGGAAGGGTGTCGTCGACGAAGAGAAGGTGGGGAAGTTGGATGAACTTGTTGATCCGGTTATGAAGGCGTCCCCCGAAGCATCGACGGCAATGGCTGCTGCGCTGTCAGCACCCGAGCCGCCCAGATAAGTCGAGTAGACGAGCGCCGTTCCATCTGCATTCAGTTTCGTTACGAAGGCGTCGCTGCTTCCGCCGTTCGATCCTTGATACCCGTTAAGAGTAGGGAAGTTGGTCGAAGTAGTAATCCCGGCGATGTAGGCGTCTCCGGAGCTGTCAACAGCGATACCGTAGCCCACGTCGCCTCCCGTCCCGCCCAGGTAGGTGGAGTAGCTCAGCACCGGGTCGATCACCAGCGGTCGGGACTTGTCGTAGGAGGGAATCTCAAAGCGAATCTGGTTGTCGGCGGTGAGAACGTAATGGCCGTCCAGCAATTGCCGATTGCCGATTGTCGATTGACGATTGAGTTCGTCCGTGGTCCGTGGTCCGTTGTCCGTAGTCCCGGCTGGGCCGTTTCTTTTGATCGTCGAATGTTGACTCACGAATAACGACTCGGATTGATAGACAAGCGGCTTGTGGAAACGCACTTGGCCGCTCACAGTTGCGATCACCAGGTCGCCGTTGCGGTCAATCGCGATTTTCGAATTTCGATTTTCGAGTTTCGAATTTCCGGTTTCCAACTCCAGCGCAATGGCGCGCGGGTCGGCGCCGGGATTCACCACGAAGTCGTACTCGAGCTGCCGCTGGTTACCATAGTAGATAAGATCGATGCCGGGATAAATGCCTTCATATCTCACTCGGGCATAGCTCGGCACATCGGTGCGCCACTGCTTCGGGTCGTTGCCAAGGAAGTAATTCGATTTTCCGGGCAGTTCGTCGAGGGCGGTAACCTGTGCCGCTTGATTTGCGGCCACGAGCTTCATGCGAAGGGTGTCCGTTGTCCGTGGTCGGTTGTCCGTTGCGCGCTGCAACGGATCACTGACCCCTGCCGACTGACGATTAGCGCTCTTCTGACTCCTGACTTCTGACTCCTGACTTCTGAGTGCCAGCACCGCTTCATCCGAGGTCAGGAACAATGTGTAGCCGCGTCCGCGAGAGAGGAACTTCACGCGCTGATCAGTTTGCCCCTGGTTGCGCTCGAAGCTGAGCGGCAGGCCCGTGTAGAGCTTCATCCAGGTCTTTCGGGAGTTGACCGTCGTCGGAACGGACTTGGGCACGCTCCCGCCCAGGATCGCCAATGCCAGCGATAGCAGGGCTAAGCTGGAGATCACGAGAAGGAGTAGGCGATTCCCCCTCATCCTCAATCCCACTTCAGGCGCGCGGCTTGCTGTGCTACTTCTCTCGTTCACCAGTGTCCTCCTCAGAAGTGGTCAAACTCCGGAAGTCTTTGTGCCTCTTGTGCCACCGGTGCCATGGTTCGGCCAAACTCAACGGACGTTGCCTGGGGCTCTGGCTGCTCGGTTAGGGCGAAACGGACATATTGACCGTTGTACCCCTCGTAATGGTGGCGTTGTTGCCGAGCGTTCCGACAAATGTAATCGTGTACGTGCCGGCGGGGGTTCCGCTAGGATTCGCCGGCGAAATCGGATTGTAGTAATAGTTCGTGCACGAAGCCTGGATCGCAAGAAAAGTCGCCAGCAGAGCCAGGGCGAAGACGCTCGCCCGGAGCGGAATTCTGGCCCTGGCCGGCCGGCGCCTGTTCTGACTCACCGCGGTCAGAATCCCCATAAGAGCGAGAATTGCCAGCAGGACCAGCCATAGCTTTCGTTCCGGCTTGGAGCCTTTGGGCGGACTTTCCTCGGGGTGCCGCAAACTGGAGCCAGTGGTCGTCGTCGGCGCCGTGGTGTTGACGCTGACCGTGGCGCTGGCTGTGGTCAACCCGTCCAGCGTCACACCCGGCGGCGTCCAGGTACAGGTCGTGTTCGCGGGCAGGCTGGCGCAGCTCAGCAGGACCACCTGATTGAACCCGTTCTTCGGGGCAACCTTAACGGTGTAGGTAACAGAGTTCCCCGCGACCACGGAATTGAGGGCAGGGGAGGCCGTGAGCGAGAAGTCCGAGAAAAACACGGTCAGAGGAAGATTGACGGTCTGGGAGGCGGCGGTCCCGGTGGCGGTGATATTCAGAGGGTTGGCGCCGGTTGCGCTCAGCCCACTTACGGTCAAAGTGCTGGTTTCCCCTGCCAAGATCGATGCCGGGTCAAAGGTGCAAGTCGCTCCCGAAGAGGACGAGCAGGTCAGCGCGATGCTGCTAGTAAACGACGAGGGCGCGGAGGCGGAGACCGTAAACGTCGCGGAGGTCGTCCCGATGACAACCACGGTCGAGCGAGCGGTCGCGGAGAGAGTGAAAGCGGGATTTCCCGTGCCCGTAAGGGACAAGGCTTGGGGGGTATTCGCGGCGTCGTCGGTGACGGTTACGGAGCCCGAGAGGTTTCCGCTGCTCGCGGGTGTAAAGGTGACGCTGATGGTGCAACTCGCCCCCACGTTCAAGACGGCGGGCAAGTTCCCGCAGGTATTGGTCTGCGCAAAATCACCTGAAATGCCGATTGCCGTCACGGTTACCGCGGTCGTACCCGTGTTGGTGAGCCGCGCCTGTTGAGCTGGACTCGTTGTCCCTATTGGTTCCGGCGGAAATGTCAGGCTCGTAGGAGACAACGACAGTTGCCCACCGGCGAGCACTCCAGTTCCTGTCACCGTGATGACGTGGGGGCTTCCAGCGGCATTGTCGGTAATGCTAATTTGGTCGGTCCGGGTGCTGGTCGTGGTAGGAGTAAAGGTGATTTGAATGGTGCAGTTGCCTCCGCCCGCCGGTACCGTGGAGCCGCAGTTATTGGTTTGAGTGAAGTCTCCGCTGCTCGTGATACTGCTGATGTCGAGAGATGCGCTGCCGGCATTGATAAGCAAAGCCGATTGTGGGTTGCTGGGGCTGTTGAGAGCCTGGTTGCCGAAGTTGATCTGCTGCGGTGTGATCGCGACTCCCGGCGCGTCGGCGATACTGACTTTGGCGACAAAGGCATTGCTGGCGGAACTCGAGCCGGCAAACGAGGCTTGTGACGCCCCCCCGATCACCGGAAAATTCGCAGAAGTCGTGCTTCCTGCGACATAAGCGGCCCCGCTGGTATCGACCGCAATGGCCTGGCCGGCGTCCGCGCCGCTCCCGCCGAGGTAGGTTGAGTAGATCGGGGCGCCGGAGGGTCCGAGTTCGCTTACGAAGGCGTCCGGACACGGAGTTGTTGGACACGTGCCGGCGCCGGAGAGCCCGAGGATTTTCTGAAGGGGATCAACCAAGGGGAAGTCGCTCGACTGAGTAAACCCTGTAATGTAGGCATCCCTTGAGGGGTCCAGCGCAATGGCCGCACCCTGATCGGCCGCTGTTCCTCCCAACAGTGTTGAGTACACGATGGAAGTGCCGCCGGGCGCCAGTTTGCTGACAAAAATATCCCCCTGACCGTTGTTGGTTGTCTGGAAGGCATTCAGGGTAGTAGGGAAATTGAGCGATTGAGTGTCGCCGGTTATGTAAACACTTCCTTGGGTGTCCAAGGTGATAGCAAACGCCCTGTCCTGCTTGGATCCCCCCATGTAAGTTGAGTAAATCAGCGCCGTGCCTGCCGCATCCAGCTCCGTGACAAAGGCATCGGTGCCGCCGGCATTTGTACTCTGCAGGGCATTTTGTGTGGGGTAGTTTGAAGAGGATGTATATCCTGCGATATAAGCATTGCCGGAGTTGTCCACAGCAATCCCGCGGGCGGTGTCCGCGCTGGAGCCCCCCAGGTACGTCGAGTACACGAGCGCGGTAGCAGACGGGTTCACCTTGGATATGAAGACATCGGCCGAGCAGGACAGGGTGGTGCCAACGGTCGTGCAACCGTCATTTCCGATCTGGAGCGGACTGGCCGTAGGAAAATCCGAGGATTCCGTGGATCCCGTGACGTAGGCGTTCCCGGAAGAATCGATGGCGACGCCCTGGGCGAAATCGGCGGCGGTTCCGCCGAGGTATGTTGAGTAGCTGAGGGTTGCGCCCGTGGCGTCGAGCTTGGTGAGGAAGGCGTCCCCGGCACCCCCGTAGGCAGGTTGGAAAACGCCCGCGGTGGTGGGGAAGTTCGACGAGGACGTGCTGCCGACAATGTAGGCATTCCCGGCCGAGTCAATCGCAATGCTCGTCCCGAAGTCTGAACCGCTGCCCCCCAGATAGGTGGAATAGATCAAGCCAGAGCCCGCGGCATTGAACTTGGTCACGAAGGCATCCCCGCCGCCGGCCATCGTTCCCTGCTCGTCGGACTTGACGGGGAAATTCGCGGATCCCGTTGATCCGGTAACGTAGGCACTTCCGGAACTATCCACGGCGATCCCATAACCCACATCGCCTCCCGACCCGCCCAGGTAGGTCGAGTAGCTCAGCACCGGGTCGATCACCAGCGGCCGGGTCTTGTCGTAGGAGGGAATCTCAAAGCGAATCCGGTTGTCAGCAGTGAGAATGTAGCGGCTGTCTAGCAAATGCCGATTGGCATAGCCCGCTGTCCGTGGTCCGTTGTCCGTTGCGCGTCGCAACTGACCACTGACCACTGACAACGGACCGCTCGCTGCGGGTTGGTACACTAGCGGCCTATGGAAACGCACTTCGCCGTCATGAGCTGCAATCACCAGGTCGCCGTTGCGGTCAATCGCGATTTTCGAATTTCGAATTTCGAATTTCGAATTTCCGGTTTCCAACTCCACCGCAATGGCGCGCGGGTCGGCGCCGGGATTCACCACGAAGTCGTACTCGAGCTGCCGCTGGTGGCCGTAGTAGATAAGATCAATGCCGGGATAAATGCCCTGGTATTTCACCTTGGCATAGGTGGG
>JAIQGA010000349.1 GCA_020072925.1 Terriglobia bacterium
ATGGCCAAGCACCACCACGACGCGTTCCACTCCGGCGTCGCGTAAGGTTTGCAGAATTGTCTCGAGGAAGGTGCGGCCCTGGTAGCGGAGCAGGGCCTTGTCTTTCCCCATCCGCGAGGACTCACCGGCCGCGAGAACTAAACCAGCAATCATTAGGACAATGCTGAATGCTGAATTATAAATGCTGAATGGAAAAAGCCAAGCTTAGTACCCAGGCATGTCCTTACAACGCGGTTTGGCAATCGGCGCTCCATCTTCATCTTCTCGCATGGCCTTCCAGTTCGAGCCCTGAGCCCTTCGCCCCGACGCTTTCTGCTTACTGCCTTCTGCTTTCTGCCTACTTTCCTCTATGGGGCCGGTTCAGCTTTGCGGTGGTAAGCAAGAGTCGGCGCGCGAGCCGCCGCGTTGCGTCGCACCGCGATCATCTCCGCGACGATAGCCACAGCGATTTCCTCCGGGGTGAGCGCGCCGATATCGAGCCCGATGGGCGCCTGGACGCGTTCGAGTTTTTCCGCCGGCACGCCCTCACACTCGAGGATTTTGTGGATTTCGATGATCTTGCGCCGGCTGCCGATCATGCCGATGTAGCGCGCCGGGGTGGTCACCGCCCAGCGCAGGCAATCGAGGTCGCCCTTGTGCCCGCGCGTCACAATGACCAGGTAGGAGTTGTCCGTCACCTGGAGCTTGCCGAAGATTTCTTCCCACGGCCCGGCGAAAGTTTCCGCGGCCTCGGGAAAGCGGTCCTTGCTCGCAAACGCCTCGCGGTCGTCGGTCACGACAACGTCGAAGCCCGCGAGCGCCGCGATCTTCGAGACGTAAAGCGAAACGTGCCCCCCGCCGAAAAGGTAAAGCGTCGGCGTGGCCAGGATAGGCTCGACGAAAATATCCAGCGATCCGCCGCAAATCAGCCCGTTGTCGTACTCGGGCTGTGCGTTCAAATTGAAGTGCAGGCGGCGCGGCTTCTCCTCGCGCATCACGTCTTGCGCCACCGACCAGACTTCCGCTTCGACGCAGCCGCCGCCCACCGTGCCCACAATCGAGCCGTCGTCCCGAATCAGGATCTTCGAGCTTTCGTAGCTCGGGATCGAGCCCTGCACCTGGATGATGGTGGCGAGAGCCGCTTTGCGCCCGGCTTTTCTGAGCCGCGCGATTTCCGCGAAGATATCCATAGCTCACCGAAAGTTAGATTAGTCGCCCCTGCGGTCGATGTCAACGTGGGCGGAAGTAGCTGGTGGCGATTGCGATGGCGAGGGTCGAGCGCGTTTTGTGGTTTTTGCATGGCTTCGATGCGAGGTAAAATCACCAGGCTGTCGACAAAGGTCGGGGAAGGAGCCTTACGATGAAAGCGGTTCGATTCCACGAGCATGGCGGTCCGGAGGTGCTGAAATACGAAGACGCGCCGGAGCCGAAGATCCAAGCGAACGAAGTGCTGGTAAAGGTGAAGGCGTGCGCGCTGAATCATCTGGATATCTGGCTGCGCACAGGTGTGCGGGCGTGGAAACTCCACATGCCGCACATCGTGGGCAGCGACATCTCCGGAGAAGTGGCGGAAGCGGGCGCGCTGGTCACGAGCGTGAAGCCCGGCGAACGTGTGCTGTTGGCTCCAGGGATCAGTTGCGGCCAGTGCGAGATGTGCTTCAAAGGCCTGGACAGCGCGTGCCGAAGCTACACGCTCTTTGGCGTTTTTGTGGACGGCGGCTACGCGGAGTACGTCAAGTCTCCGGAGGCAAACGTTGTCCCCATTCCCGGCGATCTGAACTTCGACGAGGCCGCCGCAGTGCCGCTGGTCTTCATCACCGCGTGGCACATGCTGTTTACGCGAGCGGCGCTGAAGCCGGGCGAAGACGTGCTGGTGATCGGCGCAGGCTCGGGCGTGGGCGGCGCGGCCATCCAAATTGCCAAACTGGCGGGCGCACGCGTCATCGCCTCCGCTGGCAGCGACGACAAGCTCGCCAAGGCTCGCGCGCTCGGGGCAGACGAGGCGATCAACCATGCGAAGCAGTCGATCGCCGACGAGGTGAAGCGGCTGACCGACAAGCGCGGCGTCGACGTGGTCTTCGAGCACGTGGGCGCGGCGGTCTGGGAAGCCTGCTTCGAGTCGCTGGCCACCTACGGACGGCTGGTGACCTGCGGCATGACCACAGGCGCCGACCTCAAGCTGAACGGCCAGTTGCTCTACGGGCGCCAGCGGACCATTCTCGGCTCGTTTATGGGCGGAAAGGGCGAACTGATGGACGCGCTGAAACTTATCGGCCAGCGTAAGCTCCAGGCGGTGATCGATTCGTCGTTCCCTCTCAGGGACGCCGCGGCCGCGCAGAAGAAAATGGAGAGCCGCGACTTCTTCGGCAAGATCTTGCTGCACCCGTGACGTAGGGGCGAGTCCCCGACTCGCCCCTACAGCGCAATTGCGCGAAGGAAATCGTCCATGGCTTATCGAACCATTTCATCGCTTTCGCTCTATTTGGTCCTGATCTCGGGCTCGCCAGGAGCCTTTGCCCAGGCAGGCTACTTCCGCGTCGAGCCGCGGGAGGGCGTCTGGTGGTTCATCGACCCAAGCGGGAATCCCATGCTTTCGATCGGCGCGGATCACGTCTCGTACACTGCCGACGAGATACAAGGCACCAAAGATCGTCCATACGCCGCGGCGCTCGACAAAATCTATCCCGACCGCAACACCTGGGGATTGGCGACGCTGGCGCGCTTGCGGATGTGGGGCTTCAACACGATTGGGGCCTGGTCGGACGCGGCGCTCTGGAACCGCGATGTCCCCTACACGGTGATTCTCGATATCGATCTGCGCGCGGGCGCCGATTGGTGGAAGGGCCGGCCCGGAGACGTTTTCGATCCGAAATTCGAGAGTGCGGCGCGCGAGGTTTCGGAGAAAAACTGCGCCCCACGTAAGAACGATCCCAACCTGATCGGTTACTTCAGCGACAACGAGCTGCGCTGGGGGCCCGACTGGCGCGGCAAAGAGACCATGCTCGAAATGTATCTCAATCTTCCCGAAGGCTCGGCGGGAAGGGAAGCGGCGATCGAGTTCCTGCGGCACCAGTATGTGAACGACATGTCCAAGCTGAATCTCGCCTGGGGAACCAACGCTTCCTCCTTCGAGCACCTCGCGCTGCCCGGCACGACGGACGCCTACAAGCAGGATTCCGAACTGTTTCTCGAGCGCGTGGCGGCGCGATATTTCTCCGTTTGCGCGGAGGCGATTCACGCCGCCGACCCGAACCATCTCTACCTGGGCGCGCGTTTCGCGGGCCGCGTATCGGATGCTGTGTTGAAGGGCGCGCGCGCCGCGGACGTGGTCTCGGTGAATATCTACGATTTCGATCCGCGCCCGCTGGTCGAGCACATGTTTCAAGTCACGCACAAGCCCCTCATGATTACGGAATTCGCGTTTCGGGCCGAGGATTCGGGCTTGCCGAACACGCGCGGTGCCGGGCCCAAGGTGCCGAACCAGCAGGCGCGCGCCAAGGCCTATGCCGACTACGTCACGCGCCTCGAAAGCCTGCCCGAGGCCGTGGGTTTCCACTGGTTCGAGTGGGTGGACGAGCCGAAGGAAGGCCGCTTCGACGGCGAGAACTCGAACTACGGGCTCGTGAATATCAACGACAAGCCTTATCAGGAATTCGTCGACGCGGTGAAGCAGGCCAACCAGGCGGCCCTGGAAGCCCATCGGAAGGCGCACTGAGCCGGGGGTTGAAGATCAACTCACGGAGTGACATAATGAGAATCGAAGGGGCGAAGGTATGATACAAACGGATGGCTCGACGGGTTACGAGGGCGTCATTCTCACCAAGCTGGATCAGGCGGTGAACTGGGCGCGCAAGTCGTCCATCTGGCCGATGAGTTTTGGCCTGGCGTGCTGCGCCATCGAGATGATGTCCGCCAGCGCTTCCCGTTTCGACATCGCGCGCTTCGGCGCCGAAGTTTTTCGCGGCTCGCCCCGCCAGGCGGACTTGATGATTATCGCCGGCCGCGTCTCGCAGAAAATGGTGCCGGTTATCCGAAAGCTCTACGATCAGATGCCCGAACCCAAGTGGGTGATCTCGATGGGCGTTTGCGCCACATCCGGCGGCGTCTTCAATAATTACGCCATCGTGCAGGGCATCAACCAGTTCCTTCCCGTGGACGTTTACGTCGGCGGCTGCCCGCCGCGCCCCGAACAACTGCTTCTGGCCCTCGTGCGCCTGCAAGAGAAAATCCAAAAGCAGCGCGGCACGTTCAGAGAAGCAGTCCTGCCCAGCAAAGAAACGCGAAACTAGAAAATCGAAATTCGAAACTCGAAAATCGAAATTGGGAATTCCTGCTGTAGCGGCGGTCTATGACCGCCGGTCTTGCCCGTCGTAGATACAAGCACGGCCGTCTCGGCCGTGTCACGGGCGGGACGCCTGAGCTACAGTCCCGCTGCAGGTCGCAGCCTCACCCGCGGCGCAGGTAAGCGGAGATGTAGATGACGGCGACGCCCAGGCCGAAGGCAATTCCTACCCAGAACTTCCGTCGCTTCCGGACGCGCTCGAGAAATCCCAGCGGCACCGTCAAGGCCAGCGAAATGCCAAAGACCGCAAACGCCAGAACGATCTTGATGGTCAAGAACAGCCAGGACCCGTCCCACGTAGCCTCCCAGGAATACTGGCGGGCGCTGTAGACGCCTGAAGCCAGCAGCAGAGAGATCACCGCCCAACTGACCCAGCGGAAACGCCTTACCACCCTCTGCACGAGCGCGTCCCGCTCCTGGACAGGCAGCACGCCGAGGGCGGGCATCAGGACGACCAGCAGAAACCCCATGCCGCCCACGCCCACGACCGCCGCGGTGACGTGCACCCATTGGACGAAAGTCCCCATCGGCGAGATTCTCCAGCATCTCGCGGCGGCATTCTAGGTTTTTTTCTTGCGAGCCGGAGAGGATACCTTATCAGATAATGGAGAGTCGGTGATTGTCCGGCAAGGAACCAGATCCAGAATACGGTAGACGGCATACGGTAGAGGGACGCGGGAACCAACCGTTGGCTCTCCTCCGAATGCGACGCCTAACGGCTGGCAGTCTGGGAAACCCGTATACCGTCTACTGTCTACTTCCTGCCCCTCGTCACTGACCCGGAATCGCGTCTATCTTCCCAGCCAGCTCGAAGTCTTTTTCGGTGACGCCGCCCTCGCTGTGGGTGGAGAGGCTGATTCCGACCTGGCTATAGTTGATGGTGATGTCGGGATGGTGCCCGAGGGTCTCCGCCACTTCCGCGACTTTGTTGACAAAGGCGATGGCGGGCATGAACGAGTTGAACATGAACTTCTTGTGAAGCGACTTGCCGGCGTGCGACCATTCCGGCATCTTTCTCAGCTTCTCGTGGATTTCGTTTTTGCTCAGTGCAGCCACGGTGGCTCCTTGTAGCACGGGCGTCCCGCCCGTGCGCGATCTGAGCGGCGCACTATGAGCGCCGCAATCATTGATTACAGGATGCGGCGGTCAGCCCCAACTGGCTCGGGGGCCGCCGCTACAGTGGCGGTCTCCGCATAGCTTCTCCTGGCCGTGCGCATGGGCGGGACGTACCACGGCCATCCTGGCCGTGAGCATGGGCAGAAGTCCCATGATACAGCGTCAGCCCGAAGTTCAGCCCCGAGTATAAAAACGCTCCGGCCGCAAGTCAACGCCGCCGCGCGCACGGTCATCCTGGCTGTGTTCATGGCAGATGTCGCGGTGTTAGACTATGCCCGCGAGGAAGGAGCCCTGTCTCCTACTCGGTCTTTATACAACAATGGTGTGATACGGGATGGTGATTCGAGCGGCATGACTCGGCGGGGCCTCTTCGCG
>JAIQGA010000025.1 GCA_020072925.1 Terriglobia bacterium
GCGATGCCCTGCCGGTTCAGTTCGTTCTCGATGAAGCGGTGGCCGTTCAAACAGTAGGTGGTCTGAAAAGGAAAGAAGCTGGCCACGCGCATGACCATCGGTCCCAGGACCGGATCGCGGAGATAGAAGCAGTAGTGTGTGAAGCGGCTGCGCTGCCGGGCCAGGATGCGATAGTGGGGATCGGCGGTAGGGTACTTGGGCGCGGAGGAGCGGAACGTGGAGCCTTGCTCCAAGCTTTTCAAAATGAAGTAGACGCCGTGCTGGTTCCGGTTTTTCATGCGACGCAAGGGGAGCTGAAGATAATCCTGCTTCCGCACGCCCGACTCCGCCCATTCGATGGGGATCGAGTGGTTGCGGGCGAAGGCCTCGACCCAGTTTTGGTAATCATTCGTCCGCTGGGAGAGGACCTCCTTGGTGATCGCGGGCACACCCACCACCTCGCGGAAAAAGTAGACCACCTGCTCGGGCCGAGACAGTCCCGAGAGATACCCGTGGATGACAAGGCGGTCAAAACAGTGATACACAAACAACAGCAGGCCTCCAAAAAGGCGTGCGAAAAGCTCCATCGGTCGTCCTCCTCGTCTTGTCTGAGCAACAAGATCATCGGAGAAACGACCGATGGAGTCAAAATTTCAAATATCTTTGGCTAGTGTTTTGACCTCATTTACCGAGGAAACCACTTGTGAGCGTTGGATTCCCCTCAAGCGATCCGAGAATGGTTAAGCAGATCCTGGACGACTCAACTGCTTGACGGGGAACCACGCCTCACGCCTGTCCCATGGCGATCAGCATTGCTGTCGCGACTCGCGGCGGTGAACTTCTTCGATGTGGTCTCTTATCGCTTCGCGCATGGGACGCAACAGGCACCCTAATTCCTGGCGAATCCGACGATCATCCATGCGATAGATGAAGGGCGAGTTCGGCCTATCGGGGCTAAAGCTTATTTGTGCCTCCGGCAGGATTTCCCGCACCAAGGCTGCCAGTGCCGGCGCTGACAGCGTATGTCCCCCGCTGTTGTAGGCTCGATGGGCCAGCGAAGGTTTGACGGAAAGTTGATAGATTTCTTCAGCCAAATCCGCAACATAGATGTACGAGTTCCAGTCGTTCTCTGGAAAGGGGAGGGTTACGGGTTTTCCCAATGCGGGCAAGCTGGCAAAATCGCTCGCCCAAGCCGTCGTACCACGCTTCCGCCCGTGTCCAAAGACCACCGGAGGGCGAATCGAGATGATGGGTATGCCGTAGCGTGCCTCGTACTTGGCGGCCAGGTGCTCGTTCAAGAGCTTGGTAAGGGAATAATTCAGCGCGTGGTCTCGCGGAGAACAGAAATCCTCCTCCTTCACGGGACGGTCGCCGTAAACGGCCTGGGTCTTTCCGTACACCGATTCCGAACTCGTGAACACAATGCGCTTGACACCGTGGGCGCAGGCTTCGGCGAACAAGTTCGCAGCTCCCAGGGCGTTGACGCGCATCGCGCCGGGCGGATCGGCCTCCGACTCGGCCCCCATCATGTAAGCCAGGTGCACGACTCGGTCGATGTGGGGATGGGTGTTGAACAGGTCCGCCACTTGTCGTGGATCGCCAACATCACCAACGGTCACTTCGGCTCCCGGCGTAAACAGGCTTATCACTTCCGCGTCGAGAGAGCGGTCGAAGCACACCACGGTTTCGCCGTGCTGAAGCAGGCACCGAACGACGTAGGACCCGATGAATCCGGCTCCGCCTGTCACCAGAAAACTCATGCGCGCCCCTTTCCCGCCATCCCCTCCCGCAGGCGATCAGCGCCCGCGGCCAGGGCGCGCAGCTTACTACGGGTGATCTCGAGAGGTACATGCTGGAATCCGCATTCGGAGGAGATCAGCACGCGTTCGGGGTCAAAGTAGTCAAGCACCGGGCGTGTTCGTTCAGCCACGGTTTCCGGCGATTCGATGACATCGCTGCGCTGATCAACCACGCCCACAGCAAACTCGCCCGGGAATTTCCATTTATCCCAGAGCGTGAGCATGTTGTAGTTGAGGGTGCAATACTCTAGAGAGACCTGGTCGATCTTCACTCGCCGAAAGCCTTCCACCAGGTCGTCGTAGTGGGTGAAATAGACACGTTTGCGGCGAGGATTGCCACCGCACACGTGCAAGCCAATCCTGGCGTCCAATCCCTCGAGGGCGCGGTTCAATACCTCGGCGGCCCACTCCACATCTTCGGGGAAGGCTGTCCACGCGGGTTCGTCGAACTGGACAAACTCGCAGCCGGCACGGACCACTTCCCTCAATTCCTGGTTCAGCACGGCGGCGTAAGCCAGCGCCAAGTCCTTATCGGTCGGATAGAGGTCGGGTCGCTGGTTGTTCGAGAACTTTGCGAGCAAGTGGGGGCCGGTGCACGTCATCTTGACCTCGACCCGGGGCGGGGCAACGTCGCGAGCCGTCGTCCAATCCTGGAGGAGTTCGAACCGCGGGTTTTCGATCCTATCAACGACCGAGGCGATTTCGATGCCAAACCCCGTGTCGCCATACTTTCGATAGACCATGTCCTTGAACGAGACGCCACCCAGCCGCTTTTGGAAGAAGTAGTACATGTTTTCGCGGCGGCCCTCGCCGTCCGTGACGACGTCGAGTCCTGCCTCGACCTGATCGCGCACTGCCCAACGGATGATTTCGTCGGCCTCCGGGCGGGAGAGGGTGGGTTTCTTCAGGGTGTCCGTGGGTTGCACCGGTCGCGGGTAACTTCCTGTGACCGAGGCGCGAAATGGTTTCGGCACGCTTCTTCCCCTCTGCTCCGGCTCCAGGCCGCAGCGGCGACCCTGCCCTTTATCCTGAATAATCTATGGAACGCCCCCAGTGGACTCTTACAGTATATCGCGACAGCCGCCTGATCGGTAACTACTAGTCCGTGGCCCGGTCGCGCGGCCGGAAAGACGTCGACCCTATGCAACCCCTATAGCGGGGAGTATATTGATGCGGGCAACGAGCGGGGATCTCACGGTTCGTCGATCCAAAATTGCGGTCAGAGGTTACAAATATCATGTCATCACCCAAGCTCCAAAGATACGGACAGGTCATCGGACTCAAGCCGGAAGCTTACGAAAAGTATGTTCAATATCATGCCCAGGTATGGCCAGGAGTCCTGAAGATGATTCACGAGTGCAACATCCGGAACTATTCGATATTCTTCAAGGACAATACGCTGTTTGCCTACTTTGAATATGTCGGCGACAACTTCGAGGCGGACATGGCGAAGATGGCTGCTGACCCTACGACGCAGGAGTGGTGGGCCATCATGAAACCAATGCAGCAGCCGGTCTCCACGCGAGCGGAAGGGGAATGGTGGGCGAACATGAGGGAAGTATTCCACTTCGACTGAGCGGGGGTACTGCCAGCCGACCAGAACCGGCCGCCTCAGGGATTGCGGCCTTCAAACTTGGCCAGAGCTTCTTGCATGAAGGTGTCTTCAGGAAACAGGGCCACATAGCGTTTTAGAGCATCATGGGCCTGAGGGAATTGCTTCAAGGTCAGGTAGCGGAGCACAAGTGATTTCTGAATATCCCGCGAAAAGGGCCAGATGGCAGCGCCCTTCTCCAGGATGCGGGCGGACTCTTCGACGCGCCCCATCTGGGCCAAGGCTTCACCGAGATCAGCATAGGTGGTGGCGTAGTCCCCGCCCTTTTGAAGCGCCCTCGTGAGGTATTCAACCGCCTTGGCGTCGTCTTTACCGGCCAGGGCTTTCTGGCCTAGGGCGCAAAGCACGGCCGGCTCGTCGGGTGAGGATTGCTTCAACTGTTCCAGAAGATCGTAGTAATAGCGGCTCAGGCTGGGCTGCTTCTGCGAGACTTCCGCATAGGCCAGCAACTTGGTCAATGGCGGTATCGGCCGGGCCGCGTCCTTTCCACGCCGGTTTATGCACGCCAGACCAGGCACGTCCGGACTGGGGTGATCAAAAGCGTAGTCAGGGTAGGGCTGCCCGGGTCGCCGGACAATGCGATGGTTCGTGTCATTCGAATGCGGAATGCCCGCCGTCGGCTTCCTGGGCATATGGCATCCAACGCAGTCATTGGCCGGGGTTTGCTTCATGCGATTCTCAAGCGGCAGTTTGCAGCTCTCGTTCGTGTGACAGGTGAGACACCTTTCCCGAAAGAAGGCCACTTTTTCTTGCTCAGCCGGACGCATGTGGATCACGTGACAGGTGATACATCGCAATTGTCCGTTGCTGTCATGAAAGCAACGGCTCATTTCCATATTGGAGTTCTTCCACCAGAGCGGCATGGCCGGGCCGCTCCTCACAGGCGGAAGATTCTCCGACCGATCCAGTTCGGCGCGCTGCGCCTCGGTCACGGGAATCTTGAATATCGCCACCGTCTCGTACAAAGGAGTACCCGGCCGGAAATCCAGATAGTTCTTGCCGGGCTGTAAGACGCGGGTGTTTCCTCCCTGGTGGCAGTTCATGCAAATGTCGTCCGCCAGCCGGGGCGAAAGATCAGCCGGGTTGACAATCGAGTCGTCAAACTTCCTCCGTCTTAGTTTAGGATTCCGGGTCATCTCGTCCACATGCAACTGGCCGGGCCCGTGACAACATTCGCATCCCACAGCATAATCCATGAATCGGAAAGGAGGATCACGGTACATGCCGTCGCGGCCCGGCACCGCTTCGGGTTGGCCGTTGTGGCAGGCAAGACAGCCGGTAAGAACGGGCCGGCTGAAGGCGAAGTCCATCGCGTCGTAGCCGGGGGAAAGTTCCCACTGGTGGTTCCGGACATAATAGGAAAGTGGCGCCTCAAACATCCAGTTACCGAGGCGGATGACGTATGTATAACCTGTAAGCGGCCCTCCGGTCCGATAATCGAGTTTCTGGGTAGTAGAGAAAACCCTGTTGCCGTTCGCGTCAAGCGCGTACTCGGTCTGGTACAGGTCGGAGCCTTCCCGTGCCACCTGGAAGTAGCGGTTTAGTTTTTTAGTATATACGGTGATCGTGTTCGGAACCCTGGCGAGTTCGGCCGGAGTATTGGCCGGGGTCATCGAGTTCCCCATCGGTACAGATTTGAAATCCTCGCAGATCTGTTCATGGCACCCCGCGGTGGCGCATGACTTCGAGCCTGTGAAGGCCACGCCTGGGGCCGTGTTCCGGTAAACGGGAGTTTTCGGTTTCTTGCCCCACGACACCAGCGCCGACATCACTAAGAAACCGATCAAGGCCCGCCCAGAAATCCTCATTCTTGTCCTGAACCCCGCTTCCGTGAGGTCCTCATGTCCTCAACGCCATCACCCCAGTTCGGCATCAGTGCTCTGTGGCCCCCACTTGCGACAAAGTATAGTTCAGGTGAGGTGCTGTTTCCAGAAGCATTCGCCTTTTCTTGCCTGCGCAAATGGGCGCACAGGCTTGCGGGCTAGTGCGACTGGGGTATAATTCAGGATTGCATCGTATTTGCACCCACACTAGGGCTTGCGAGTTAATGTTGATACGCAGGGCTTGCCCTCCATGGCAGGCACGAGGGGAGAAAGCATGTCCAGCGCGCATCCCGATCTCGACTTCAAACCTGAAATGCCGCAGCGATTGGATCACGGTATAGGAATTGTCGGCGCCGGAGGCGTCGTCAACTACGCTCATTTACCTGCCTACACACAGGCGGGTTTCAAGGTTGTGGCCATCACCGACAAGGACCGCACGCGGGCGGAGAAAACGGCCGCCGAACACAAGGTTCCCGCGGTGTACGACTCGCTGGAAGAACTCCTCGCCGACCCGGAAGTTGAGATTGTCGATATCGCGGTGTATCCCTGGGAAACGCTGAACATCGGGGAACAGGCGGTGCGCGCGGGCAAGCACATCCTCTGCCAGAAGCCCCTCTCCGACGAATACAGCAAAGCGGCACGCCTGGTGGCCATGGCGCGGGAAGCCGGCCTGAAGATGGCGGTCAACCAGCAGATGCGCTGGACCGTTGCCATCCGGGGAAGCCGGCAACTGCTGACTCAGGGGTGGCTCGGCACACCGACTTACGGCACGATCCAGGTCCACTGCCAAACGAATTGGTCCATGTGGCCGTGGATGTATGCGCGCAAGCGCCTCGAAGTGCTCAACCACAGTATCCATTATATTGACTCTCTTCGTTATCTCTTTGGTGAACCTGACCGGGTCTTCACCAGCGGGAGCCGCATGCCCGGGGAACCTACCGAGGCAGAGACCCGGACCCTTAGCATCTGGGAATACGACTCCGGATTGCAGGTGCTGATCGACGTTAACCACGGAGTATGGCAGGACGACCGGTACGCGACGTTCCGTTTCGAAGGGACGGAAGGAATCATCAAGGGGACCATCGGACTTATGTATAACTATCCCGCAGGGCGTCCGGACACACTGGAATTCATGTCCAAGAAGAGCATGGGCTACTGGTTTTCTGCTCGCAATGACTACCTGTGGATTCCTGACGCCTTCATGGGACCGATGGGATCATTAATGCGTGCGATCGAGGATGGTTTCGAGGCGTTGACCAGCGGGAGCGACAACCTCAAAACGCTGCAGGTGGTCTTTGCCGAATACCGGTCCATCGAAGAGCGCCGCGCAGTCAGCCCCAGAGAGGTTGTAGCTTAATTGGAATTCTCGAAACCGTTAACCAGTCCTGCAAGGCAGTTCTGCGCGCGGACATTTGATTATGGTGAAAGAGCCCGTCACGCCTTCTGAGCCAGGGCCAAAATCCAGAGGGCGAGAAGGATGATCGCCATCCCCGCACCCAGGTAGGCGCGGACGCGGGCTCCCGTTGCCGCCCACTCTCCGGTAAGGAATCCGGCGACGTTGCTAGTGACGATGATGGACCCCATCAGTAGGGGCCACCCCACCACGGTTCCAAAATCCCCCATGCGGTAAATGCCCAGGCCATATACCGCGAGCCCGCCAAACCAGAATGCCCCCATCGCCGCCCCGTACAGCCAATTGACACGCAGTTCGGGGACCGAAAAACTCTTGAGGGTCGAGTTCTTGCGCAACAGATATGCGCAGTAAAGAAAATTGGCCACGAAGCCGCCGCTGGTCGCCGGAGCCGCCACGACATTCGCCATCCAGGCGGAAGAGACCCCCAATTGGCGCGCCCGGACCAGTGCCTCCGTGCCGAAGGCATAGCTGAAGTTCAACATTGAGGAAAGGAGCCCGGCCACAATGGCTACCACCAGCCCTGCGAGGAAAGATCCTTTCACCGTGACCCCGCGGTCATTGCCCGAGGGCTTCCGGACCTTGTCTCGAAGTGAGCCGGCATGTGACGCAATGCCGATCCCCACGAGCATCACGGCCGTTCCCAGGAAATAGAGATGCCCTTGCGAAGTGCCGGCCTTCTCCGGCGAGAGCACGAGCAACGGAACAAGCGAGCCAACGGAGGCACTTAAACCCAGGATAATGGCAAATCCCAGGCCAATACCGAGCATGCTCAGCCCTAGACCCGTGAGAGTGGCGCCGACTCCCCAACATACGCCGAATCCGGCAATGGCTATCATCGAGTGGGTCGAGGTGAGCCGGTAAACTTCGCCCAAATGGGGAACCGTGATTGCCGTTAAGAGCCAAGGGAAAACCACCAGTCCGGTCAGTGCGAAGACCAGCCAAATATTCTCATAGTTCCAACGGCGGACGAACTTCATGGGCACCGGAAAGAGGCCTTGCAGAATTCCTCCCACCAGAACAAGGCCCGCGCCAGCCAGAACATCCAGGTTCATACGAACTCCTCGAGCGGGATCATTTCGAAGACTGAGAATGCCGATTGACTGAAAAGACACGAAAGCCCGCGCCTCAATCCCTGGGCGTCCGGAGTCTACCCAAAAAAGCAGCCGGTTGCAAAAGCCTTGCCGGCCAGCTAGACTCGCAATCAACAGGGAACGCTTGTGGGGCAGACAGAGACATACATTCAATCCGTCCGATCTTACGACGCCCGTTATCCGCTGCCGGCAGCAGCAGGCAGTGATGCGGTCCATACGGAGTCCGAGTACTGTCTGGCGGTAACACGGCTGATCACAAATCGTGGACTCATGGGCACGGGAATAGTCCTGACGCTCGGCGAGGGGAACCGCATCGTTTGCGAGATTATCGAACTCCTGGCCTCGGCTCTGGTGGGGAAAGAAATTGAATCCTTGATGGCGGGCTTCGGGGCCTTTTCGCGCTCGCTGGCTGACCACCCGCAACTGCGCTGGCTGGGGCCCCACAAAGGTGCCATACACCTGGCGCTGGCATCGCTCACCAATGCCTGTTTTGATCTTTGGGCAAAAGTGCGTGGCGTTCCGCTTTGGCGACTGTTGCTCGATCTCACGCCCGAAGAGTTGGTTGCCTTGCTCGACCTTAGTTATCTGGAAGACGTCTTAACTCCCGCCGATGCTCGTGCGCTCTTGAACCGCCCGATGGCGACCAGAGCCGATCGGGAACACGTCCTGAAGTCGGGATACCCCGGCTATGATACGTCTGTGGGGTGGTTTGGGTATGACGACAAAAAGGTCCAGGACAATGCCCGCCGCGCGCTGGATCAGGGATTCCGGGCGTTCAAATTGAAAGTCGGGTCCCGTGACGCGCAGAGAGATATCCGGCGCGCACATATGTTGCGAGAACTGGCTGGGGACCAATGCCTTGTGATGCTGGATGTCAATCAGCAGTGGACGCTTCCACAAGCGATCGAGATGTGCCGCGCGCTCCGTGACATTTCACCCTATTGGGTAGAGGAGCCAACGCATCCCGATGATATCGCCGCTCATCGCCAACTCGCACGGGCCATCTCGCCGATCCGAGTGGCGCTGGGCGAACACGTCCCGAACCGGGTAATGTTCAAGAACTTCATGCAGGCTGAGGCGGTTCATTTTATCCAGGCGGATTGCACGCGGTTGGCGGGTGTAAGTGAGTTTCTGGCCGTCACCCTGCTCGCCAGGAAATTCGATCTGCCGGTTGTACCGCATGTGGGTGATATGGGCCAGATTCATCAACATCTGGTCCTCTTCAATCACATTGCTGTGGCCCAGCCGATCCTCTTTCTGGAGTACATTCCGCATTTGCGCAGTAAGTTTGCCCATCCCGCTCAGGTGGAGGGAGGATTCTACCGAACGCCACAGACGCCTGGTGCTTCGACCGATTTGGCGGAGCTTACACAGGGAGAGAAGGGCACCTGACCTGCCGCAGAATAATGACTTGTTTCGTTTGGGACGGTGGAGATTTACGTTCCCTACGTCATTGAGGCCCGGTCACCGTGCGAACTCCTCCGCAACTTCCATCGCGATTTGAGCCCACTCCCACAATTTCTTGGGTCCGTAGCGGACAGTGGAGATGTCCTTCATGATCAGTTCCACATGGCACTGTCCGGCCGTCCTGGTCAGGAAGTTCCGAAGTTCCTGCTGCGCGCCATCCGGGTCCCAGAAGTCACGCGCGAAGATCGCCGGAGTCGGTTTGTAGCTGAGGATATAGTCACCTCCCACCTGGTCCGCCAGTCGATCAACGTTATTCCAGTAGCTCGCTGAGATTTTGCGCAAATTTGGAATCCGGCGTAGAACCTCGATCTTGCGGTCCAGAGGCTCGCAGCACCCGTAGTAAACCATTCCCCAGCGGTCCAGCCAGCGCAGATCGTGCTTGACGGCGAACTCCCAATGCATTTCGGGTGAGACATCGGAGAAGATCTGCGCGTTCGAGCAACCCCACATATTGTGGGGCCGCACGTAGCCGGGATCGATTTCCGGTCCGGGGAGCGCCCGGGTATAACCGTAGCCCCCCGATCCGATCCGGGTGTTGCTGCAATCCAGTGCCAGCAGATTCTGCTCCACGAACTGGTCGAGTTCGATCATCCAGGCATCTACCATCCGCTCGACGGCGGCGTGCACCAGTTCCGGCCGCTCCACCAGGTCGATCATGGCCTCTTCTACGCCCCACCAGCGGATCAGGTAATCCCACGGGGTGTACCAGATGTGCGTCTGCCCGAGTTTCTTGACCGGCATGATGCCACCGTAGACTCCGCACATTGCCTGGTAGTAGAGCTCCGTCGCCAGCTCGTTGTGGGTGACCACCGGCATTTTGATCTTTTGGAGATCCGGGAGATCACGGATCTGAATATGGAAGTGGCGCGATACCACGTCGGCAGCCGGATCGGTTGTGGCGATATCCACATTCTCGATGATCCCGAAGTCCGTGGAGTGAATCGCCAGCGGGCAGGTCAGGAAGTCACTGACGATCATGTCGCCGGGAAGGTGCCGCCATTGATAGAGGGTTCGCCGCAGCTCCCGTTCCTGCTCCTGCGCCCAGGGGTGGACGGTCTGGAGCTTTAACTCACCATTGACGTCCATCTCATGCCAGCAGATTTCGTTGATCCACACCATCGGGCGCTCGGACTGGCGGTCGTTCAGCTTCTGCCACAGTTGCGCCTTCTCGTTGTGGACCGGCAGCGCGGCCACCTCCGCCAATTCGCCGGCCAGGCGTCGCAGGATGTCCTTGTCGTTCGGCGAAAGCCGAACTTCCTCCGCCACTGGAAGTGATGGGCGATGACTGGGATCGTGAAGCATAAGTGATCTGCTCAATTCGAGCCGGGACCGGACGGTGTCAAGTGCTCCAGAATATTCAGGGCATTTGTGGCGTCGATATCCTTGGGGTTCAGTTTCAGCGCCTCCCGCAGTTCTCGCTTTCCCGGTTCGATGTCGCCCTTGCGGGCATAGATCAGTCCCAGGTTGCGTTGCAATACCGGCAGTTGGCTGCACTGCCCGCAATCCTGGATGGCCTCCTGCAATTGCGCGATGGCTTGTGTCCAGTTGCGCGAGTTGGCCGCCTCCAGGGCGAAGTTATTCAGGGATTGAACTCGATCAGAGAGATGGAGCCTCTGCTCCAGTGCCTGGAAACGCGCCAGGTACTGCGCAGCTTCCGGGTCATGCAAGGAGTTAAGCGTGCGCGCCAGGTTGTACAACGCCGATGAATTCTCAGGATCAGCGGCCACAGCCGACTTCCATTGTTGGATTGCCTCCCCGTTTCGATGCGCATGCAGGAGGCACTGGCCCAACAGGTACCGTCCATCCGCATTCTTGGGATCCACTTTCACCAACTTCTCCAGCACATCAATGGCCTCAGGCGTGGTACCCAGGACCGCCGCCAGCAGATAAAGAGCGGCGGGATAATCTGGCGCCAGCCGGACAGCCGTATCGAGGCAGGGGCGAGCTTCCTGTCGCCGATCCAGATCGTAGAGCACTCGGCCTTTGTTGTAATAGGCCAGGGCCGAGGTCGGATCAAGGCGTGTTGCCTGGGAAAATTCCTGGAGCGCCCCGACCAGGTCATACTGGTCCGCCAGAGCGATCCCGAGGTTGACGTGAGCATCCGCGGATTCCGGTTCCAGCGCGGTTAATTGCTTAAATACCTGGATGGCTTCCTGGTGGTGGCCCATTTTGCCTTCCACCATCCCCAGAGCTGTGAGCGCACTGTGATCGCGAGGCGCCAGCTTCACTGCCTGATGTAGCGTCTCTTCAGCGGCCTGGAGCTTTCCCTGCCTGCCGAGTGTAAGGCCCAGGTTCACGAAGGCCTTGGTGTATCGGGCATCGTTCTCGGTCGCCTGGCGGAACAATTGCTCGGCCAGCGCATCCTTGTTGTCCTGGCTGTAGACCACTCCCAGGTTGTTCTGCGCCTCGGCGAACTTGGGGTCAATCTGCAAGGCTAATTTGAACTCGCGTTCGGCTTCACTCCTCTTGCCTGCCGCCAGATAGAGCAGGCCCAACTCATTGTGGGCAGGCGCCATATTGGGGTCGAGTTCAATCACCTTTTCCAGGGACTTTTCTTCGCCGGCATGGTCTCCCAGCTTCGCGAGGGCCAGCGAAAGGTTGTAGTGCCACCGGGGATTTGTAGGATCAAGCCGTACGGCGTCGCGATATGCATTGGCGGCTTCCTGGAATTTGCCTTCGGCCATCATTCGGTTACCTTCATTATTACGATTTCCGCCATTCACCTCGTCGGTCTCGCCCGCTTTGAGCTTCTGGAAGGCCGCCATCTCTTGGGTCGAACGAGCCAAGTCTCCCTTCTTACGGTAGGCCAAAGCGAGTTGGTAATGCGCTTCGGCGAGGGCAGGATTTATTGACTTGGCTGCCTCAAACTGCTCAATCGCTGGGCCGATCTTTCCCAATTTCACCAGTACCAAGCCCAGGTCGTACTGGATTTCACTGTCTTGGGGATCCAGCTTTTCCGCGCGCTCAAGCATGCCACCCGCCTGGGCCAACTGGCTCGAGTCCGCATAAGCCGTCCCCAGAAGATGGTATCCCTGGGCGTCCCGCGGTCGGTTTCGAGTGTATGCCTGCAGGAGGGGAATGGCCTCCTGTGGTTTGCCGAGATTGACCAGGACTTTGGCGAGCGAATAGCGTGCATCGTCGTCGCGGGGGTTGAGCCGCAGGGCTTCCTTGTACTCGGCGATGGCCGGCTGATATCCAAGCGCCGCACCCTGCTTGGCATAAACAGCGGCCAAGTTGAAGTGCGCCTCGGCAAGGCGAGGGTGTGATTTGATGACATTGCGTAACGTCTCGATGGCTTTCTCGGTGTCGCCGCTTTCCCCGTAGGCGACCCCTAGGGCAACCTGGAGATGACCGGCCATTTCCGCCGTCGGACGGGATTGCAGGGCGGTCTGCAAATGGGAAATGGCTGCAGGGTAACGCTTCTGAGCCATTAGGACTTGTGCCAGGTTGTACGCCGCCAGGCCAAAGCGCGGGTCGCTTGCGAGCGCGGACTTGAATTCGGTTGCGGCCGCCTCCAGTTCTCCCTGATCCTGCAGAAGCATCCCGAGCGCGTTGTGCGCGGGGGCGGAATCCGGACGTTGCTCGATCAGCAGACGCAAGTGTCCGGCAGCCTCTTCCTGGTGGCCGGTGCTCAGCAGGGCATCCGCCAGGTTGTAACGGGCCTCCCAGGCTTTGGGGTCCAGGCGAAGGGCCTCCTGGAATGCCGGGATGGCGCACTTCAAGGCGTCGCGCTGGGCGAATAGCGCTCCCAGCGCGTTATACCCTTCAGCCGAGGGATGGTCTTGGAGGGTGTGTACGAGATCTGCAATACTACCGGAAGGCCCATAACCCTCCTGACAGGAGGCGGGGATCACGGCGGATTGCCCTGCCTTTGTTCCCTGTGCAACACACCGTGAAGCGCCTGCCAAGGCCAAGGCAAACGCCCACCACACTGCCACCAGCCATAAATGACTTAATCGAGCTGATCGATTAGAAGGTCTTGGTTTCGGCACTGCCTTCGGAACCCTCACTCCCGTGATCGCTGCGGATTACTCCGCTCGCCGCCGGGCATGAAAAGGCTCGTCAACACAAGCCTCTCCCGCAGCCGCAATGGACCTCCGCAATTGGATCCTCAAGCCCCGCAGAGATCTTTGACCCCCGCGAAGTACATCGGGCTGTCTATGACAGTTTGAGAGTTTTTCCGTCGTACTGCAAGAGGTTGTCTGCCACGCCCCGGCAGCGCGCACTGCAATTCTTGAAGGTCGGCACTGAAGGTCAACTCATTTTCCAGACGCTAGCCCGTCCTGATCGCCAGGACGGTGTCCCGGGCGTCAGGGGCCTGGGCGGGCACTTCAATGCTCACCCCATTCCCCATCGGCTCGAAATGTAGCCGCTGTCCGTCCGCCGAGAGGGTGATTTCAGCGACTCGAGTCCCGAGATCGGGCACTTCAAGCCTTTTCCCTTTCGGCCAATCGAACACGTGAAGATATACGGTATCGCCTTTCGCGGTCGTGCGGCCATAAGCGAGTTCCTGCTAGGGACCGTATCCCGTCCCGTAAATGGAATCCCCATTGACCTTGAGCCACTCCCCAATCCCCCGCAGCCGGTCCTGAAATTCCGGTTGAATGAGGCCCTCGGGATCAGGGCCAACGTTGAGAATGAAGTTCCCACCTTTGCTGGCCACATCAACCAGCGTCCTGATCAAGTCCTGCGTGGACTTGAACTTTCGATCGTGAGAGTTATAGGCCCAGGTATCGTTGATCGTCATGCAGGTTTCCCACGACTTCAGATCCTCGGCGCTCGGAAGTCCCGAAGGAAGGGTGTTGGCTTCGTTGGGGTTCGTCCCTTCGATACGCACGCCCTTCACCGGAATTCGCTTGGGCACCCATTGTTCGGGCGTCTCGAAATCTCCCGGAACTCCAATCCGATTGTTGACCAGCGTCCCCGGAGAAGTTTCACGAATCATCCGCACAAAGTGGTATCCGTCATACTTTTCCTGATGGTCCAAGCCATCAAACCAGACGACCACCGCCGGACCATAGTGGCAGAGCAATTCCCGAAGTTGCAGCTCCATGTAGTGGAGATAGAGCGGCCACTCGGGCCGCGCTGGCTGCCCATGCCAATTCTCACTCGCCAATTTCGAAGTGTCGCGAAAGCCCGGATGATGCATGTCCGGCGGAGAGTAATAGAACCCCAGGGGCATGTTCCCCTTGTGGCATGCCTCCGCCAGCATGGCAACCACATCCTTCTTGTATGGAGAATTGGTAATTTTATAGTCGGTGAAAGACGAGTCGAACATGCAAAAACCGTCATGGTGCTTGGTGGTAAAGACCATATACCGCTGGCCGGCGGCTTTGGCCAACTCCACCCAGGAACTGGGATCATATTTGACGGGATTAAATCTCCTATATAGATTTACATATTCATCCTGGGTAATACCCCACTGGGGTTCGGGCCGCATGATGGGCCAGGAGATTTCCACACTTGCCAGCGAACACGGCCCCCAGTGAATAAACATGCCAAACTTGGCCTCCTGCCACCATGCTAGTGTCTTCCGCCATTCATGGGCCGCCACGTCGCCGATTTCCAGCGCTTCCCAACAGGAAGAGGCCGTTCCTGATTTTGGGTTGACGGGGTCTCCGCCGGCGGGAAACCCCCATGGCGGGGAGACGGCAGCGGCACTGCCCGCTCCCAGCAACTGAAGAATGCCGCGGCGGCTGAAATGTCCCGGATTTGTCCTTTTCATTGGTCTCACCTGCCTATGCTGTTTGGCTAGGTTCATTGCACTTCTATTACTTTCGGGTCAGAAAGTCAAATCCGCTCAGAATACAGGCGAGAAAACTATCGGCCATTCTGACCGTATAGGCTTCGATAATTGACATCGATCCGACGTGAGGCTAGCATGCTGGCAGTCATCGGTGAGAGAATCCTCATGAAGGATCGTCTTGCGCTTTCGATTTTGACAGCCTTAGGACTTTCCGTCGGAATTATTGGCTACTCCCAACAACCGGGTCCACTTCCGCCGCCCAGGAACCCCTTGCCCTCGAACGATTCTCCCCAATCCTCAAGATTCAGCGTCAGGGAGAACGAGGCGGGCGACCAGTTCTTCGGGACATCGCTCAAGGGCGACACGTTGTCAACAATCCTGGATGAAATCCAAGACCCTGGCGAACGCAAGGCATTCACGGCCCTCTTCGAGAAACGAAATAAACCCGAAGAGCGGCGCAAGATCGCGGAGGACTTCCTTGCAGGGTACCCCCGATCATCCTTCTTAGCACAAGCGTACGAGGTAGCCGCCAAAGCCTCCATTGAGCTCGGGGACTACTCAGCGGCTCTGCAATACGGCGGCGCGGCCATAACGTTGTACCCCGAGAACCCACTGCTGCTCGTGCCTCTTGCCGGCATTCAAGTCCGGCAAGGCTTGCTGGTGGAAGGCACCCAGAATGCCAGGTTGGCTCTCGACTGCCTGGACCGCTTCGTGGGACCGTCTGTCTTCTCCGCCAAGGAATGGACCACCCTCTCCCGGCAATTACGCGCGACGAGTCTGTACGTCCTTGCGGAAGCTGACCTCAAGGAGGCCGTGAAAGATTCCGGTGAGGAGCAGGCTGCCAAATTGAAAGAGGCGGAAGAGTTCGCCAGCAAATCCTGGGGATTGGACCTGTCCGACGCGGATACTGCGTATTTGCTGGGCCTAATCCGACTCGCCCGGGGAAACCAGAAGGGTGCGGCTCTGGCATTCGCCGTCGCCTATCGCCAGAGGGGACCGCTGAAGGTAAAGGCGGAACAGCGGTTGCGGGCTATTTACTCCGAAGCGCCTCCTCCGTCTCGAGGGAGATTCGACAGCTTCGTGAGAGATTCGGAGGCCGCGGCTGAAAGGCCACCGCCCGAACCCGATCTACCCGCACGAGCCGCCGAAACCACCGCGGGCGCCCCTGCCTATGCCGGGTCGTCTTCCTGCCAGAGTTGCCATCCGCGTGAATACGCTGGTTGGCGGAACACCGGCCATGCCCGCATGATGCGTCCCTATAAGTTTGAGAATGTCTTCGGCGACTTCAACGACGCCACCTTCGCCGATGAGACTGGCAAAGTCGTCGCCCGGATGACTCACGATTACACCCATCACTACTTCGAGACCTTGGATACCAAGGACCAGTGGCATCGCTATCGAGTGGATTACACGATCGGAGCGAAATGGCAGCAAACCTATGCGACGCGGCTCCCCAGCGGAGAAATTCAGGTTTTTCCTCTCCAGTACAGCCGTTTGGAAAAACGGTGGGTGGCATTTTGGAAAATGATTGATACTCCCACATCGGAGCGCGGAACAGTGGTCAACTTTTCCCGGCTGAGTTCCGACACGGCCTACCTGGCACACTGTGGGCCTTGCCATACCAGTCAACTCCGACTGAGCACGTTGGTCTCTCCACGAGTCAAGGACCTGGCGTTTCGAGAGCCCGGGATCAACTGCGAGATGTGTCATGGACCCGGGGGCGATCACGTGGCCTCGATGCGCACAGCAAAGCCTGGCTATACCCCTCCGCTCAAGCTCCAGGTGGAATTCCGAAAGATCAGCAGCCGCGACTATATCGCGATTTGCGCGCAATGCCACTTGCAGTCCGCGATTCTCGGCCTCGGTCCGGAAGGAGAATTCAATTATCGGCATTTCGCGGATACATTTTACGTTCACTACCAGAGCCGCCCATACAATGAATTTGCCTTGAGGGCGCACTTCAAAGACGGGCGCTTTCGGGTTATCTCCTTCGCCGTCGAATCCTTCCTCCGCTCCCAGTGCGTGCGGAAGGGTGGCGCCCACTGTGGCTATTGCCACGACTTTCACCCTTCGGATATCAAGAATGAGCGTGACCTCAAATTCCTGGATAACCCGAACCAGATGTGCCTCCAGTGCCATCCTTCTTATGCCATCCATCTTGAAGCGCACACGCGGCATCCCGCCAATTCCGCGGGCAGCCGCTGCACCGCCTGTCACATGCCCAGGATCATGTCCAGCGTGCTGTTCAAGACCATGACTCACCGGCTCGACGACATTCCCAACGCAGAGATGACGGAGCGCTTCGGCCAGGAAGATAGCCCCAATGCTTGCCTCATCTGCCACACGGACAAAGATATCGCCTGGCTCAAGCGTGAGCTAAGCAAGTGGCCTCACAAGAACGGAGACAAGCTCGTTTCCTCCACAAAGCGGTTCGCGGGGCGCTGATGGCAGGCCTCCTTCCAACCCGTACCCTCCCGGGATGCAAACCTGGAACTTGAGGGCGCCCGCAAGGGGGCGCCGCTGAATCTTCTGCGGCCCTGCCGTGCTGGATTGCTCGCTCCAATACCTGGAGGGCGAAGAACGTCGTCACACCCAATCAAACGAACCCCAGATTCGCTTTGCTTTGCCGGCTACGGGGCGATATGCTCTGCGCTGGAAAGAGGCCGCAGGGTTAGCCAGCAAGGGGTGGGGCGTGTATTCGAGGCGTTTGCCATGGGTATTGAGGTTTGCTTTGGCCGCGCTGCTTGTGATTGCGCTGCGAGATATGGCGGGCGGATGGCCTCCGGCGGACGACCAATCGAATGTGTCCCTATCCGGACCCCTGCCAGAGGCCTGCGAGTCCACGTCCGGCGCCTCGCCCCAGCTCGTGGCACTTCTGAAGGAGGTCAAGTCTCATCCTACGGCTGAGGCCTTCAGCGCTATTGGTCTCCAGTTCGCCAAGCAGGATCAACATTCATGCGCGGTCGCGGCTTTCAGGGCGGCTCTCGAACGTGCCCCGTCATCCTGGAAAGATCACTACAATCTTGGGCTCGCACTCGCGCGCATGGGTGACCAGAAGCAGGCAGCCGCCGAATTGCGGATGGTGGTTCAACAAGAACCGGATTATTTCCCGGCGCGTCATGCTTTAGGGCTGGCGCTTCAGTCCCTGGGTGACCTGGACGCGGCTGGGGAACAATTCCAAGCGGCGCTCAAGATCGACCCTCATTCCGGCGCGGCCTCATTCGGCCTTGCGCAGATCTATGAAGCGCAGGGGAAGAACTCCGCTGCCCTCTACTATCTGCACCAAACCCTGGCTTCGCATCCCCCTCGATCCCTCTTGTTTCAGGCGCGTTTGACGAGTGCCGCCATCCAGGACCGGTTGGGTCACGGGGCCGAAGCTGTGGCCGAACTTCGCAAGCTCGTAACGTCATTTCCTGATTCCGCGGAAGCCCATATCAATCTCGCCAACGCGTATAGCCGACACTTTCGGTACGCTGAGGCGAAGCCCGAGTACCAGCAGGCTCTCCGCCTCGACCCCGGTAACAACGTTGCCCGGTTGGCGTTAGCGAAGGCCCTTCTTGAATTGAGCGAGAATTCCGCCGCCGTCCCACTCATCGAGGACTATATCCATAACGCGCCCGGCGATTTTGAAGGCTATCTGGTGCTGGGACAGGCTTACCGCCGGTCGAATGACCTCGCCAAGGCAGAGCCACAACTTCGGCATTCCCTGGCCTTGAAACCTGACAGCTATGAGGCACACTACATGCTCGGCATGGTGCTTGCGGCAACGGGAAGAATCGAGGAAGCGGTCACCCAGATGGAGACTGCCGAAAAGCTGAACCCTCGTGCCCCCGGGGCGCACTACGAGCTCAGTGTCCTTTACAAGAAAAAGAATGACGCGAGACGCGCGGAGGGAGAGGCCAAGGCTTTTCAGCAGGCGCGCGAGCAGGCGGAAAATGCGCGGACATTCGACCTGCTCCGCCTTAAGGGCGACGACTTGCTGCAAAAAGGCGATCCGCAGGGAGCGGCAAGTATTTATCGCGAGGCTATTACGCTCAACCCTGACGACCCCGGCGTCCACTATAACCTTTCCCTGGCTCTTGCGAAGCTCGGCGATGGGGCCGGAGAGAAAGAGGAATTAGAGGAGTCGGTGAAACTGGGGCCCGGTGTGCCCGAGCCCCACAACCAATTGGGAACCCTTTACCTCGCGGAAGGCAGGGTTTCGGAAGCGGAGCAGCAGTTCAAAGCGGCCATGGCGGCTGACCCCACCTTTGCCGAGGCGAAAAACAACCTTGGCACCCTGTATGGCCGGATGGGAAAAAGCAGCGCCGCCATGGGATTGTTCCGCGAAGCTGTCCAGACCAATCCTGAATTCGCGCCAGCCCACGCGAATCTTGGCTTGGTGCTGGCGGCGATGGGCAAACTCACTGAGGCCAGGCAGGAATTGGAGAAGGCTCTGCAGCTTGATCCGAAAAACACCACAGCCCTGGCTGGCCTGCAAATGCTGAAAGCGCAGCAAGCCGATAGCCCCAGAGCAAAGCCAGTGAATTGAGCTTTTCGTAACCGTGAATCACAGACACCTTGTCCGGTTCGCTACGCTCGCCACACTCTCCGCTGGGAGAGGGCTCCAGGCAGCGAGGGGCTTCGAGCGCTTTCCAGGGGGGAGAAGAGGCATGAGGGACGAAGGCGGGTGAGGAGCTGTTTTGAAGTGCCGCGGGACGAAAGACTCTCGCCCGCTCCGCGGGCTATGGAAAGGATGCTCATCATGACGGAATCAAACCGGAGGAATTTCATCTCCAGCCTGGCGGGTGGAGCGGCGGGCTTGGCGATGAGCGAGAAGGCAATTGCTGCAGGGGCATCCCGCGCGGTCGTGGACGCCGCGAAGCACAGTCCACCGGCTGAACCTCCCCGTTTGGCGGACCTGGGGCCCGCGGGGATCGTGGCGAAGTTCTGGATCGATCTGAAGATCGCGGCCCTCACGTCATCCCCATGGAGGAAGGTCTGGTTGGACTTTCACAATTCACAATACATTCCGACGATCGGGGAGAAGTTCAACGCGGAGGAGTGGGGCGATCGCTTGCAAGCCGCCAACGTCAACGCCATCGTGGTATTTGCCAAAGACATGCACGGCTACTTCTACTATCCCAGCAAATACGGCCCTGTGCATCGAGGGCTGTCTCTCGACCTGCTGGGGGCACAGGTGGCCGCATGCCGCAAACGGAACATCCACGTACGCGCCTACTACTGCACCACCTGGGACAATTACTTGGCCGAGAACCATCCTGAGTGGTTGGTTTTTAAGAGGGACAGGACCACCTACCTTCCGGCCTTCGACGCCACGCCGCATTGGACGGCGCTCTGCCTGGCGCACGACGACTTTGTCGCACTCCTACTGGACCACATCAAGGAATTTACATCGCGCTACGAACTGGACGGGGTCGCGCTGGACATGCCCGTGCCCATTGACGGCGAATGCTTCTGCGCGGAGTGCCTCGGCCAGCTCCGCGGCAAGAACCTCGACCCGTTTGACAGGGCCGTGCAGCACCGCCACAAGCATGAGTTGCATAAAGCATTCATCTCCAAGGTCAGGGACACCGTGAAGGCGGCGCGCCCGGCATGTCAGGTGGATTTCAATGGTCAGTGCGTTTACGGCCTTTCCGAGCGCGTGGCGTACATGGATAGCCTCGATATCGAGGCACTCCCCACCGCCTTTTGGGGCTACTATTATTTCCCCACGCTGGTTCGGTATACGCGCAACTTCGGTGTACCCACCTATGGGCTCACCGGCCGGTTTGAAACCCATTGGGGGGACTTCGGCGGTCTGAAATTGCCAAGCCAACTCCAGACCGAGGTCGCCAGCATCGTGGCCAACGGGGCGCGATGCGATATCGGCGACCAGATGCCCCCCAGCGGCCGCCTTGACCCCGCAGTTTATCAGGTGGTGGGGAAAGCCTACGAGCGCATCAATTCGCTTGAGCCCTATCTGGACCAGTCTGCGCCCGTTACCGAAGCGGCGCTCTTGACCGGCGGCCTGCCGCTCGAGTCGCCCGGGACGGAAACGAACTATGGGCTGGTGAAGCTAATGATCGAGTCGCGTCTGCAATTTGACGTGCTCGAGCCCGAGTCAGCATGGGAGCGCTACGCTCTAGTGGTGTTGGGGGACGAACTGGCCGTTGACCAGCGCCTGGCTTCACGACTGCACAGCTTCGTGGACCAGGGAGGAGCGGTCGTCGTAATCCATCGCAGCGGACTGATCGCCGGAAGTGAAGAGAGTTGGCTGGAACGTTACGGTTTCACGTACGCGGGGATCTCTCAGTTCAAACCTGCCTACTTCGTCCCGCAAACCAATATGACGGGCGATCTTCCCACATACGAGTATGCCCTGTACGAAGGATCTTCCCAGTGGAAGACGCGGGCTCCGGCGACGACCCTGGCCTTGCTCGGCGAACCCCTTTTTCAGCGCGGCCCCGAGCATTACACCAGTCACCAGCAGACCCCCTTCGACCACCTTACGCAATATGCGGCGCTGGCGAGGAGCGGTCGGGTTGTGCTGGTGGGCTTCCCTCTCGGCCTAAGCTATTTCAAGAATGGTTACTGGATTTACCGGCGCGCCTTCCAACAGGCCATTAGGGAGCTGTTGCCTGCCACGCTCGTGCAGAGCAATGCACCGCTGAGCACCGAAATCACCTTGACTCATCAGGCTGCCCGGCCGGAAAGCGGACGCAGCGAACGCTACCTTGTCCACGTCGTGAATTTCTCGCCCTTGCGCCACACGCCCAGCCACCCGGACTACTACGAGGACCCGATTGCGTTGACTGACGTGACGGTTCGAGTAAACCTGCCCATTCACGGTGTTCGAGCGAAAGGGGTGATCGCCGGTACTACCCTCCCCGTAAGACCGACCCAGGCGGGCGGCGTGGAAGTGACCTTGGCACGTGTGCCGATTCACGAAGTGATAGCGCTGGAATTAAGTTGAAGGGTTCTGCAGTTGCAGTTCTTTTACACCCGGTTAGACCTCGAAACTCCCCGGAGGCGAAATCATGGCGAACTTCAAATCAATCAACAGGCGAGAATTTCTGGCGGGCGTGGCCGGTGCCACGGCGGGCAGTATTTCGCTCCTCTCCTGCAACTCCTCGAAGTCGACTACAGAAGCAGCACCCTTGGAAGGTTTCATCGTGCCCAACTTTCATCCCGCAAGTTGTGGTTGGCTGACCAATTTCTCCAACGAACGCGTGTACTGCGCCAACAGCTATCTGGACCACCTGGATCGGGTGCGCGACGATCCGACGTACAAGTTTGTGCTCTCCGAATGCAACAACATGATCGCCATTATGAATTTCCAGCCCGAGCGGATTGACGAGATCAAACAGCGGGCCAAAGAGGGCAGAGTCGAGCCGGTTAATGCCACTTTCCTCGAGATGACCGTCAACCTTTCAGGCGGCGAAGCGCTCATCAAGGAGGGGGTTGAGGGGTTGCGTTGGCAGGAACAGGTCATGGGTGTGAGCCCGCGTATTTGCTGGACCATCGACATTTGCGGCCAGCACGAGCAGATGGGTCAGATTTGTGCAGGCCTGGGACTTCAGGCCATGGTTTACTGCCGGATGAATCGCACCGGAAGCAGGATTCACTGGTCGGAGTCGCCCGATGGTTCTCGAATCTTAGCCTTGTGCCCGGAAGAATACTCGGATTTTAGTCCCCTTTTCGGCTCCAAGGACAAGCTGACTTCCGACGAGCTTCATAAGCTTGAGGACTCATTGCGTGAGAAAGCCAAAACAAATCCTCCCGGGGTCCCCATCCTCATTCTGGGCGGGCGCGGCGACTACAACCTGGCGCCACTCAGGAAGGAATACCCGCAGGAGTTCCTGGAGCAATGGAAGCAGGTGAATCCGCGGACCAAGGTCCGGATTGCTACGGCGGGGGAGTATCTGGACGCCGTGCTGCCCGCTGTTAAGTCCGGCAAGCTCCAGATACCCACGCTGAAAGGAGGCACAGGATACACCTTCGACTCATTCTGGATTGAGTGCCCTCGTGTCAAGACGCTCTATCGCAAGAACGAGCATGGACTCCAGGCGGCGGAGACTCTCGCCACCCTGGCGAGCGTTTCTTCCGGGTTCTCGTACCCGGTTGAAGGTCTCTACAAGGCCTGGGTGATGATGCTCCTGAATATGGACCGCAACTCGCTTTGGGGTTCGGCGGGAGGGATGGTGTTCGAGAGCAAGACCTCTTGGGATGTCTGGGACCGCATGGACGCAGTCGAAATGTCGAACAAGAAAGTGTGCCGTGAGGCTATGGGCGCCGTCATCCCAGGCGGAGAAGGTGTGGGCGTGTTCAACCCGCTCAATTGGGAACGCCTCGACCCCGTCCTGCTTGAAGAGCTCCAAGGCAAGGGTCTGGAGGGAACCGACTGCCGGAGCGTCAACGGGAAGACCCTGTGCCAACTGCGACTGCCGTCCCTGGGAATCTCCGGAGTCGCACTCGCGGCAAAGCCGCCCGAACCCGCCCGGCGAACCGAGCTTCCCGCGACCATCGAGACAAGATACTACTCCGCTCGCATCGACCCAGACACCGGGGCGCTGACAAGCCTTAAGCTCAAACCTTCGGGCAAGGAAATCCTGGGTGGGGCGGGGAATGTGCTTGTGGCGGAAAAACCGAATTCCCAGCACGGGGACCCGGGTGACTTCATGCTCCCGCGGCCTGAGCGCATCAGGCTCGGTTCTTCGAGTGATTCCAAGCCGGCGGTTGCCGTCACTCAAGGACCGTTAGCAATGACGGTGGAGATTACGAACAAGTTTTTTGGCGGCGGCCTTGCCCGGCGGAGTATCCGGTTCTACAACAATTATCCCCGTATCGATTTTGAAACCGAACTAAACGACATCCCTGACCTCACCGTCGTAGTGGCGGAATTTCCTCTCGCCGCAGATGTGGATGAGGTGCGGCGCGCCATTCCCGGTGGCTTCACTCACGGCGCCTGGGCCAAGCCTAATCCGGGACTGGTGGGTTGGACGAAAGGCATTGTCCCGGCTGTAGGATGGATTCATTACACCCTGGCGGGAGGTGGAGGCGTGGCCATTCTGGACCGCGGACTTTCTGGGCGAGAACTCAATGGCCGCACGCCTATCATTTATTTGTTGAACGCCACCGACAAATACTATGGCTGGCCAAACCCCTGGTTAAGTGGTAAGGGGAAGAATGTGCTTTCCTACGCCTTGGTGGCACACGAGGTCGCGTGGGACCAGGCGCGCATCCCGCAAATGGCCTGGGAGTACAATAGCCCGCCCTTCCTGCTTCGCGGAAAGCAAGTCATGCCCGAGAAATCCTATGTCCAGACTTCCGACAACCTGATTGTCTCGGTTATTCGCCGCGAGGGGAAAGAGATCGAAATGCGCTTGCTCGAGTGCCTGGGGCAGGCGGGCACCGCGGAAGTCACGTTGAATCTCCCGCATCAGGGAGCGGCGCTTACGGACTTGCGCGGCCGAAACCCGCAACCGTTGCAGGGAGGGCCGACCTACCGATTTCGCGTAGCGCCGCAGCAGATCGTGACAATCCGCTTTCATGCGGCCTCGGCGGTGGAGGAAATCAAACCCATCTTGAAATGGGACGACCTCGTCCCACCGGCAAAGCGCGCGGCGCTTCATCAATATGGAAAGTACAAAGGACACCCGCCGCGGGGCGACAATGCGCCCATCCTTTGAACATACGAATGCCACTCAGTCCCTCCCTGATGACGACGGCTGGTGCGACATCTGTAGGTGTGCCAGAGCTGAGGGACCCTCGCTGCAGGTAACGTCAGGCTAGCCGACCTCGGAGGGAAACCGTGAACCGAAGGGATTTTTCGTTCTCACTCTTAGGGTTTTGTGGGGCATCGCCGATTCTAATGAGCCTTGCGGAGCGTGCGCGCACTGCAAGCCTTGCTGCGCCAGCGCGTCTTCCTGCTGCGCCTGATCCGGCCCCTCCCCGCCTGGAGAATCAATACCGCGGCTACATTGTGGATCATCATTCCCCGGACCCACCCGCGATCACTTACGCCAATTTCGACCCAGACCAATGGTTTCGCCTTTATGAAGAAGCCAACTTGGATCACGTCTGGGTTTTCTGCAAAGGCCATCACGGTGAAGCCTACTATCCGACCCGGGTGGGGCACCCGCATCCCGGGCTGAAGGTTGACTTCGTCAAGGCCTTTCGCGACCGGTTGCGCTCGAAGGGCATTGCCTTCCACGCTTACTACTGCATTGGTTTTGATGACTGGGCGGTGCTGAACCATCCCGAGTGGGCGCTGCTGGATGAGAACGGCAAGAACCGGCGCGTGCAACCGCAAGATACCACCCACTCCCGGGGCCAGTGGCATTGGGCTTGCGTCAACACACCCTATCGTCAATATGTATTCGCCCAGCTGACGGAGATCGTCAAGGGCTACGGCCCCGATGGTATTTTTCTGGATATTGTTGGCCAGCCCCTCTGCTACTGCAAATACTGCTCCGCTCTTTATCGCTTACAATACCATCACGATATTCCGCGGGGCGCCGCTGCGGACCACGACTGGCGCGAGACGGCGGAGTTCCTGTACCAGACCACCCAGCTTGGGTTCGTTAAGGAAGCAATTGCGCTGGTCAGGGGACTTGGGTCCGGGGCTGCCATGACCATCAATGGCGGGCACCTCGATTTTCGCAAGGAACTCATGGATCTGCTGGATTACACGTTCGCAGAGCCGTTTGCCGGTAATTACCTTTCCGCCATGTTCGCGCGCGGCACCGGGAAGCTTCCGCAAATAGGCCCGGGGCTGGTGGCATACGCCTACGACCCTTCTCCGATATCATTGTTCGAAGTCGACAGTGCCATGATTGCCGCCCAGAATTGTCGCGTCTTCATGTATTCCGAAACCATGCGGCAGGATGGATCGCTCGACCCTTTGTGGTTCCGCGAAATGGGCGCCGGATACAAGGGTATTGAAGAGATTCAGACGTACCTGACGGACCGCGACCCGGTTCCTTGCGTCGCCATCTTATTCAGTGAAAAAACCCGGTTTAATGACCGCTTGAACCTGGCACCGATCCTGAAAGGCGCCATGGAAGCCGGCGCCTGCTCACAATTTCCCACCGACGTGTTGCCCGATGCAGAGCTTACCGAAGAGAGTCTTGCTAAATACCAGGCCCTGGTTTTGCCGGAAGTCACTTGCATGTCTCCAAGTGAGGTTGAGGTCCTGGAGCAATTCGTTGGCGCCGGTGGATTGCTTGTGGCCACAGGCTTGACCGCCACGAAACAGGCGGATGGAGCCCTGCGGTCGAATTTCGCGCTGGCTGACCTTTTGGGTTGCGAATTCGAAGGCGTGATGGAAACCTACAAGCAAAATATTTGGGGCAGCTATCTTCGGCGCCTTGACGATCCTATCTGGAAGGAGCTTCCGGATACGACACTCGCGGTGCAGGCGCCCTTTGTGATGATCAAAGCTCGCCCCGCAGCAAAGGTTCTGGCTACCCATATTCTTCCGGCCACAGTGTGGAGCAAGGACACCGACGAGAATGAACAGGCATGGGTCAACTGGGAACCCCCGCCGCCGGGGAAAACAAGCACGTACCCGGCTCTGATCGTGACCAACCACGGTAAAGGTAAGGTTGTTTATGCGAGCTTTGACCTTTACGGGATGATTGCAGGCGATTTCGAATGGCCGGTGGCGCTACACGATCAGCTATTGCGCTTGACCTTGAAACAAGTGCCGCTGAAGGTCGAAGTGAGCAATCGCCACAGCATAGGAACAACCTACTACCGGAAGCATGGTACGAACATGTTGATCGTTCACCAGGTCAACCGCACAATCCTGCCAACTAAAGGAGAAGTCAACCGTGTGGCGGGGGGAACACTTGTCGTCTCTGACTCTTTCTTCCGGCCCACAACATGTCGGCGGATTTATCCTTCACCGCAGGTCTTTAAGCTGAGCAGGAGCGACGACGCAACAGTGATCGCCCTGCCCGATGTCGAAATTCATTCGGTTATTGTGCTGGAAGGATGACTCCTGTCTCCTGAGAGCAGCACGGTCGGGTCAATCCCTTATGAGGTTAAGTGGTGCAGGGTCAGTAGATCAATTTCAGTGAGAACTGAATCTGGCGGGAAGTGCCGGCGGTGCGATTGATCAGTCCGAAGCCGGAAGCGCGCAGGATGTTCACTGGCAGCCCGAAGTTAACCAGGTTAAATGCATTGAAGAACTCGGCGCGGAATTGCAGGGTTGCAAGCTCGGAACCCGCGCGGCTGCCGAATGGGGTGTCCTTGATCAAAGCCAAGTCGAGGTTGGAGAAATTCGGTCCACGAAAGGTATTCCGGCCTAGCGTCCCGAAGCGGCCCTGACTGGGCCCAGTGCCGCCCGGAATGTTGATGGGGATGGAAAAGAATGCGCCGTTATTCGTGCCTTGCCCAAAATAGTCCTCACGCACGGAGCGGTTCGTGGAGAAATGCGGGACAGCAATCTGGTCCGGTCGGTCGGCCCCCGCCGAACCTGCCCCGGTCTGCTGGACGCCGGAATAGACTGTAAAGGGAGAGCCGGTGGTCAGCGTCGTAATGTTGAGAATTTGCCATCCATCGAGGAGTTTCCTACCTAAAGGGCGGAGAGTTGCCGAACGGGCCAGAGGCAACATCTGAATGATGCTCATTGAAAATGCCTGGGATATGTCAAAGGTTGACGGACCTTTGTCGGCACCGGGATTCCAGGGATCCTGAGGGAGGGTTTGGATAACCGTGCCAGCGGGTCCGGTGAAACTGAACACGATGCTGCTGGTATCATCGAGCGATTTGCCGAGCGTGTAGCTGGATTGAAAGCCCAGACCCAGGCGGGCGGAGTTCTTGGATGCCGACGCTTGGAGGGCGTGGTAAGTCGAGTGCGAAGGCGTCCCGATAAGGTACTCGGGACCGTACCCACCCACCACCTGCCCGCTGCTGTCAAATTGGGTGAAACGCGCGAACTGCGGCGAAGCGCCCGTGTAGCTATTGGGGCTGATCATGCTCGCCAGCTTCACCCCTTCCGTGGCAACGTAAGACACGCTGACGGTGACGTCCTTGATTGTCTGTTCGAGTGAAGCCGTATAGCTTTCGATATAACCGTTAGGGATCACCGGCGCCATTCCATACACGGAGAGCGGCTGCGCGCGGTGGCCAGGTGTGAGCGCGACAAGGTCCTTTTGGAAGCGGGGCACATCAAGCTCGGTGTTGGGCGCCACGTCATTGGTGCGTCCACTGGGGAATGCGAGCTGACCGGAGGTACTGTAGACAGCGGGTAATTGCAGTGTTGTCAAGGAGTTGGCGAAGGGCACGGGAGAGCCCGGCAACGCCGAGAGAAAAGGGCTCACTATGAATGGGAAGACGCCGGTGAGGACATTCTCAATTCCAAGGGGCGGAAGTAGTGTGGTAATCCCGCCGCCCGCGCGCAGGACCGTGTGGCTAGCGGCCTGCCACTCCGCCATGACTCGCGGCCCCCAACCGCGCAGGTCCAACCCGTAGGGAGGCTGAGGGTTGAGAATCATGATCTGCCGCGCCCCGAGCTCCCAGGGAGGCACGGATTTGCCTTCGGCGTTCACCGTGCGGAATGTCGACGTGCGCCGTTCGCCTTCCTCTACGCGGCTGTTGACTTCATAGCGCAGGCCATACGTCAGCGAGAAGTGTGGCGTGACCTTCCAGGCATCCTGAAAGAAGCAGTTGAAAGCCACGCGGCGAATAGTCACTTCGTCAAATTTGTCGCCCTGGGGTGTGAGGGCTAAGGCTAATACTGTTCACTTAACAGAATTTGCGGTATCCTCTTCCCATTAACTTGAGAGGAGGACCGCAATGGCCCGTACTATCGCTGAGCTTCCAAAGGGGACCCGAATTACCGATTACATCAGTCTCGGGGTGTTGGCC
>JAIQGA010000350.1 GCA_020072925.1 Terriglobia bacterium
TTCATCGCCGAATTTGGATGAAAACAAACCGGATCATCGTCTCGCTTTGTTTCTGCCTTCGACTCCACAGTTCGTCGCTGAAAACAAAGAGCAGGCAATTGAGCCGTTCAAAATCGCCGGTGGAATGAGTTTGCAACTTGATGCGACACTTGCCATCGAGCCGGGGACGGCGATCGCAGTGCTGCGCGATTGGATCCGTGAGCGCGATGGGATTCTTCATCGCGGCGGTTTGCCGAAACCAAACCCATCGGCGCGCAGTTTCCAGGAGGAACTCGATCTTTGCCGCACAGGGTTTTTGAAAACGATGTGGAACGAGCAGGTGCATGGCTGGTCGCATTGCATCGGTTGGGCGCCAAGTATTGATGCGCCGGGATTTTGTTCGCTTTTGTGGATGGACTCGCAGCTCTCGACAAATATTGCCGGACGCGCGGAGTCCAAAGCGCGAGTTGAATTCGCCGTTGAGCAGATGCTGAAGCAAAACGGCCCCGGAATTTTCCTCAGCCAAAACAAGTGCCACATCATGCAATGGGAGTTTCCGTTCCTATACGGTTACTTGCCGGAAGCGCTGGAAAAGTTCGATGGCCAGATTCGTCCCATCATCGCATCGCAGCTAACAAACGGTGGCTGGACGATTCAGCTCGGTGACAAACCAAATGAAAAAGCTTTGGGCCAGGAAGGTGACTCTGTGTTGGGCACCTGTGCCTTGCGCGCGCAAATCTTGATGCGTTATGCGCGGATTACGGGCGATCGTGAAGTGCAAGCTGCCGGCGAACGCGCCCTGGCGTTCATGGAATCGTTCCGCGTGCCGCGCGGCGCCCAAAGCTGGGAATGCCCGGTCTATGAGCCGGACATCCTGGCCGCAGGTTATGCGGTCCGCGCCTATGACGAAGCCTATCGCGCCACGGGCAATTACCGCTGGTTGCAAGACGCGGTTTACTGGGCGGAGACGGGCGTGCCTTTTATATATCTATGGTCGTTGCCGGATCGGCCGATGATGCTCGGCGCGACCTTGCCGGTGTTTGGCAGCACGTTCTACACGCACAGCTGGTTGGCGATGCCGGTGCAGTGGAATGGGTTGGTTTACTCATATGCGGTCTCGCATCTGGCCGATGATCTGAAAACCAATGTGCTTTCAAAGACGAACTCGTCTTTGCCGATTCAACTGGACCTCACTCCGGAAGAGTGGAAGCGCATTGTCGAACTGATCACCGTCAGTGGCGAATACCAACAATTTCCCGACGGCGACAAAGCGGGCGCGTATCCAGACAGCATTTCTGATTTCAAGATTCGCAATCAACCGTTTCTCAATCCGGAAGACATTTTGGTCAATCTTCTTGCGCTGGAAGGACAGGATCCGGACATCAAGACGGCGCGAATCGATCACGCGATCGTCAGTTCGGGCGCGACCATCGACGAATTGAAGGAGACATCGTCCGGAGTGCGCTTCGGCTTGAGATTTTTTGCCGGCCAAAATAGCCACAGTTTCATGGCAGGTTTCAGGCCGACCGAGATTGTCGTAAACGGCAAAAAGCTTCCCGAAAGCGGCACGCCCATCAAGCGTGAGCCCGGTTGGTGGTGGGATCGCGTTCATCGCCGCGCCTATTTCACCGTCCCGCATGACCGCGCCCAGGCGAATATCGAAATCAAGCAACAATAGAATTTGTAGGGGACGAGGTGACGAATCTCTGAATTATTTTGAATTTTAGAGACTCGTCACCTCGTCTCCTACAGTGCACATTTACGTTGCTATGACCGAATGTCACATCCCTGCGCTCCGACGCGGCCTGCCTTACGAAAGTTTGGATAAGGCCAATGTTGTCGATTGCCGTTCCGGTGCGGTGCTGGCGACGGTCAGCCAGGTCAACGCTGGCATCATTCGCAAAGACCTTGCGCGAGTTGCCGAATCTCGCGCGGCGCTGAAGAAATTCTCCGTCGCGCAACTCATCGAAATTTGCGCGAAAGCAGGGGAGCAGTTCGTGAATGGTACCTTGCCGCTCGGCGACAAGGGTCAGACACAATCCCCGAAGCAATATCTTCGGCGCAACATGAACAAGATTCATCAGGCGCTGACCAACATGGGCAAAGTGCTCAACGGCCTGACGCGCGGACTGGACCTATCGATTTTGGACAAAGGCATTGGTGAACAAAACGGTGCGCGCGTTTGTTTTTACGCGGCAACGCAAAGTCTCGGGTTGGTCATGCCGAGCAATTCGCCGGCAGTGAATTCACTTTGGTTGCCGGCGATTCCGCTAAAAATTCCGGTGATCATCAAGCCGGGCAAAGACGAACCCTGGACGCCGTATCGTTTGATCCAGGCATTCATCGCCGGAGGTTGTCCCGCTGAAGCTTTTGGATTTTATCCAACCGACCACGAAGGCGCCGGTGAAATCCTGCGTTCCTGCGGCCGCGCTTTGATTTTCGGTGACAAATCAACCACCTCCCAATACGCCAACAATCCTGCGATTCAGGTTCACGGCCCCGGCTACAGTAAGATTCTGATCGCTGACGATGAGATTGATCGCTGGCCCGAATTCATCGACGTGATTGTTTCTGCTATTTCCGAAAACGGCGGTCGCAGTTGCATCAACGCTTCGACGGTTGTTGTCCCGAAACATGGCGCTGAGATTGCGGAAGCGTTGGCGAAGAAGATGGGCGTGAGCGTCGAGGACTTGCGCCAGGAAGCCGAGGGCCGCGTCGAAATCCTTACGAAGAAAGCCGGGGGCAAGGTCGAGGCGGAACCGTTCGAACCGAAGGATTCCGAACCAGCATCGTAGCGCGCCTGCGGAGCTTGAAGGCGCGCCGGGTCATTCGGGAACGAGCCTCGGCGGCGGAATGTAACGTGATGACTGTGACCTCACCGGAAATGATCCATCGCCGTCTCGAAGACATGCGCGTGCGGGTGGACGAGGAACTCGACCGTTTGCTGCCGCCCGCGGAGCACTTCCCGCCCAGCATTCACCAGGCGATGCGGTATTCGGTGTTTGCGGGCGGCAAGCGGCTGCGGCCGATCCTGTGCGCGGAATCCGGACGGCTGTTCCAGGGTGACGCCGACGAACTGTTGCGGCTGGGCAGCGCGCTCGAACTGGTACACACTTACTCGCTCATTCATGACGATCTGCCCGCGCTCGACAACGACGACCTGCGGCGCGGCAAGCCCAGTTGCCATCGCGCCTTCGGTGAGGCGACCGCCATCCTGGCTGGCGACGCGTTGCTTACCCTGGCGTTCGAGTCGATTGCCACGCCCGGCTCGACCTGCGATGCGTGCCGGCTGCGGGTGATTCAGGAACTGGCCCACGCCATCGGCACCGAGGCCGGAATGGTCGGCGGGCAGGTGATGGACCTCGAGACCACGGGCCGCCCCACCGACGCGCGCACGCTCGACTATATTCATTCGGCCAAGACGGGCGCCTTCATCCGCGTCGCCGTCCGTTGCGGGGCGCTGGTCGCGCAGGCGGATGAGGACGGCTTGGCGCGCGTGACATCGTATGGCGAGAAGGTGGGCCTGGCTTTTCAGATTGCGGACGATTTACTGGATGTGCTCGGCACCAGCGAGGCGCTGGGAAAAACGGCGGGCAAGGACCGCGAGCAGCACAAAGCCACTTACCCCGCGTTGCACGGAATCGCGGAATCACGGCGTATCGCCGCCCGGCTGGTGGAAGAAGCGTGCGCCGCGCTGGAACCTTATGGCGAGTGCGCCCAGACCCTGCAGGGCATTGCTCAATTCCTGATTGCGAGGACTTCCTGATGGATTATCAATATTTGATGCGCATTGACTCCCCGGCGGACCTGAAGAAGGTCCCGCGCGCCGAACTGCCGAGGGTCGCGGAGGAATTGCGCGACTACATGATTACGGTAGTCTCGAAGATCGGGGGGCATCTGGCGTCGAGCCTGGGCGCCGCGGAGTTGACGATCGCGCTGCATTACGCCTTCGACACGCCGCGCGACAAGATCGTCTGGGACGTCGGGCATCAAGCCTACGGCCACAAGGTCCTCACCGGCCGGCGCGACCGCTTCCCCACCATCCGCCAGTACGGGGGTATTTCGGGCTTCCCGGTGCGCGACGAGAGCCCTTACGATACGTTCAACGTCGCGCACGCCGGCACGGCCATATCCGGGGCGCTGGGCATGGCCGCCGCCCGCGACCTCAAGGGTGAAGACTTTCACGTCGTCGCCGTGGTCGGCGACGCGGGCCTGACCTGCGGCCTGGAACTGGAAGGAATCAATAATCTCGGAACGCTCCAGAAGAAAGTTATTGTCATATTGAATGATAACAAAATGTCGATATCGCCCAACGTGGGCGCCTTCGCCGGTTATCTGAACCGCATCGTACACGGGCAGGCGTACCACCGCTTGAAGGAAGAAGCGGAAAAGATGATCCTGGCCGTCCCCCGCCTGGGCCCTCGCCTGCTGAAACTTTCCAGAAACCTTCTGGAGACCGCGAAAACCTTGCTCATCCCCGGTCTGGTGTTCGAGGAGTTGGGATTTGATTACATCGGACCCATCAACGGCCACAGTATCGAGGAACTTCTCAACGTGCTGGCCAGGGCGAAAGAGAATCCCAAGCCGGTGCTTATCCATATCGTGACGCAAAAGGGCAAAGGGTACCCGCTCGCCGAGCAGTTGCCGGTGAAGTTCCATGGCGTGACGCAATTCGACGTTTCCACCGGGACCTTCCACAAGGCCCCCGCCAAAGCGCCTTCGTACACGGCGGTGTTCGGAAAGGCGATGTGCGATCTGGCGGAGCGCGATTCGCGCGTGGTGGGGATTACCGCCGCGATGAGCGAAGGCACTGGCCTCGACGAGTTCGCGAAGCGCTTTCCAGACCGCTTTTTTGACGTCGGCATTGCTGAGCAGCACGCCATCACCTTCGCGACGGGTCTGGCCTGCGAAGGGATGCGCCCCGTGGCAGCCATCTACTCCACATTTCTCCAGCGAGCTTTTGACCAGGTGATGCACGACACCTGCCTGATGCGCATGCCGGTCACCTTCGCGCTCGACCGGGGCGGGATCGTGGGCGCCGACGGCCCCACCCACCATGGGCTCTACGACTTGGTCTATCTTTCCGCGCTGCCCGGGATCGTGGTGATGGCGCCGAAGGACGAAAACGAGCTGCGCCACATGCTTTACACGGCGGTCAACGCGAATGTCCCCGCAGCGCTGCGCTATCCGCGCGGCAACGGCATCGGCGTGGCGCTCGATCCCGAATTCAAGCGCCTGGAGATCGGCAAAGGCGAGATTCTCCGCGAGGGAGGAGACATCGCCATCCTGGCGCTCGGCTCGATGGTCTATCCCTGTCTCGACGCCGCGGCGCGGCTCGAGACGCTGGGCATTCACGCTACGGTCATCAACGCGCGATTCATGAAACCCCTCGACGAGGAGCTGATCTCCTGCCTCGCGGCCGAAAAGCAATTCCTGGTGACCGCGGAAGAAGGCACCGAAGCCGGAGGTTTCGGCCACCACGTTGCCGCGCTCCTTCACGATCGCAAGATCCCGACGACCATCCTGCGCATTGCTGTCCCTGACCGCATCATTCCCCACGGCGCGCCCAATTTGCTCCACGCCAAGTACGGGCTGGACGTGGACGGCATCGTGGAGAAGATCCGGAACTTCGCGCGTGAGGTCCCTGTATCCGTGGGCCGTCGAGCCAAGTACCGGTCCGTCTCACATCCGTAGGTGTGCGAGGGTGCCGTTAACTATTGCAGACGTCAAAAGAAGAATGGTTACGGTGTGCATGCGTTACGAAGCACTAACCCCTCACCCGGCCCTTGCGGGCCACCCTCTCCCCAAGGGAGAGGGCTAGAAACCAGAACCTCAACCCTCTCCTCATAAGAGAGGGCCAACTAGAACCTTAGCCCTCTCCCTTGGGGAGAGGGGCAGGGGTGAGGGGGCGTTTGTCACTCTCATGAGTTCGTTTAGATTAGAATTGTTTTTGCCTCTTTCCTTCCTGCAGATGTGGCGTTAGCCTTTTTCCTGTAATGGCCGCCGAGCATCCGAGCAAAATCCGGCTGGATCGCCTGCTCGTAGATCGAGGGTTCGCCGACTCCCGCGCCCGGGCTCAGGCGATGATCCTCGCGGGGCAGGTCCTGGTGAAGGATCAGAAGGTGGAGAAATGCGGGGCCTTGGTGAGCGGAGAAGCGCCGGTACGCTTGCTCGGCGAGCCACTGAAGTACGTCAGCCGCGGCGGACTGAAGCTGGAGGGCGCGCTCGAACATTTCCGCATCGACCCAGACGCGAAGATCTGCCTGGACATCGGCGCCTCCACGGGAGGCTTTACCGACTGCCTACTGCAGCACGGCGCCGCAAAGGTCTTCGCCGTCGACGCCGGAACGAATCAGTTGGATTGGAAAATTCGTCGCGACTCGCGCGTGGTGGCGCTGGAAAAGACCAATGCGCGTTACCTTCGGCCCGCGCAGATCGGCGAGCGCATCGAGTTGGTGACGCTGGATGCCTCCTTCATTTCGGCTACGCTGATCGTTCCCGTTCTGCCTCCCCTGCTCGCGGCGCGCGCCGACCTACTGGTTCTCGTCAAGCCGCAATTTGAAGTGGGCAGGGGCCAGGTCGGCAAGGGCGGGATTGTGCGCGATGCGCAGTTGCACCAGGAGGCCGTGGCCAGTGTTTCGCGGGCGCTCCTGAAGCTGGGTTTCAGCGGACTGGCTTCAGCGGAAAGCGTTCTGCCGGGCGCGGAAGGGAACAGGGAATTTTTCGTGCATGCCATTTGGCCGAAGTCCGGCTAGAATAGTCGCTACCCTTCAGCCGGTATGAAGTGGGACCGCCGCCGCGTCATCGATGAGCGTGAACGTCCCGTATTGGGCCAACCAACCGGCCGCGCCGGGCGCCTCAAGCCGTGGCAACCAAATGCACCAAGCCCACCTGCGTGGACTCCCCACCCGCCCCGCCCGATGTTGACAATTGCATACGGGGTGGGGGAGTCCCCCTTCGACGGAGCCAGGGCAGGCTCCGGGCCAAGAACTAGCACAGCTGCGAACCCTCTTCCAAAAACCGGAAGTGGAAAACTGGCCGATTGACCAGTTTCCAGTTTCCGGTTCCGGGCTTTCCATTTTCCTTGCGTTCAGCTCAAGACACTTCCCCGCAAGAGCCAGGGGGGTAGCTCGACGAAACTGACGCTACTCATCATCATCGCGGCCTTCATCGTCGTTGCTGCCGGTTCGTCCATGACTGCGTCGAGGATGCCATCGATACTCATCATCATCGCGGCCTTCATCGTCATTGCTGCCGCGGAGGTTGTTCTTGTAAACGTAGGAGCCGACGCTGCGGCCCTGGCGGGCGCCCGCCTCCTGATCGGAGCGGAAGTGGATCCCACCATAGATGCGGGCATCATCAATGTCGTGGGTGATCTGCGAGAACATAGTGTAGTGGAGGATCACGTCAGGAATGCCCGGGTGCGACAGAGTGATGTCACGGGGTTTCTTGCCGAAGATCTTCTCCACGATGGTGCGTGCCGCGTAGCTCGCGGATGCGTGGGCTGACGGATAGCTCGGGAAGCACGGCGTGGTGATGAACGGCGTCCACCCCGGATCCGGGTCGGTCTTGCGGTTGCCGTCGGTATCGCCGGCTCGAATCGCAGTGATCGGCCGCCAGAAGACATAGTGGTATTTGGTGTCCATTGACGAGACCAGGCCATCGCTCATGGCCATGTTCAGCAGCGCGAAGGCCCGGGCGTTCTCCGAGAGCGACGTTTCCTGCG